>JAGOCY010000382.1 GCA_017998495.1 Corallincola sp. | reverse complement strand
CCGCCACCGCCACCGCCACCGCAGGCAGCAAGGGCCAAAGCCATGGCACCAACCAGGGTCAACTCTTTAAACGACATAGATTGCTTCCTTGAACATCGAGGATAAATGTCAGCGAGCGCGGAGGGTGCGGGGGCAAGGCGAGTGGGTGACGGATGGTCCTTCATCCACGGCGCGTGCGCTGCCTGCGCAAACCGGGCGTCAGGCAGCAGTTTACAGAAGTTAACAGTCGGTTACAGCGGGACCAGCCGAGGCCGTGAGCGATTATTTTTGCGCCTTATCAAGCCCGCTGCAGTCACCCTGTTTGGGCAGCCACAAAGGCCCGCCAGCTGCCGTATTGGCTGATATTGCTGGCACCTTGCTCGCAGCTGGCATCACCGACAAAGCCGGTGAGCCAACGGCCATCCACCAGCTTGCAACGGCCTAGTGCCAGCGGTTTAGGAATCAGGCCGAGCAGTTCGCCCAAGGCGGCATGGGGCAGCGCCCAGACCTCGACCTCAATGGCTACCCCGCCCTCGCCCACATGCACCAGCGCTGGCCGTTGCGGCGGGCCACCGGCGAGCAGCACAAAGCGGTATTCGGCAGCAGTGGTGGTGGCTTCACGCAGCAGGCCACCACGGCTGGTGAGCTGACCGTTGAGCGGCAGGCCGCTTAAATGGGCGCCGCACACTACCAGTTCAGCGTAACCCTCAGGCAGCGGTTGCTGGCGCAGCTCGCCCGTCAACGACAGTTGCGTCGCGCCTAGCGGCAGACTGAGGTTTTGCTGCCATTGCTCGCCCAGATAGAGCAGCGCCTGGTCATTGCCAGCCGGCATCATCAGGGTGATGCCAAAAGGGCGACCATCGGCCAGCAGCTGTGATGGCAGGGCGATGGCGGCCAGATCGAGCAGATTAACGAAGTTGGTGTAGGTGCCGAGCTGACTATTAAGGGCAATGGGCTGGCTGCGCACCGCGTCGCGGCTGGGCAGGGTTGGTGCAGTCGGCAGCAGCAGCAGATCGATCTCGCTCCACAAGGCCGCAGCGTCGCGGCTCAGTGCGGCCAGCCGGTACTGGCTGCGGAAGGCATCTACCGCCCTGAGCGCGCCACCACCGCCAATGATGGTACTGATCACCGGCAGCAATGCCTCGGGCTGGCGCTCAAGCAGCTCGGCCACCGCCGCATAGCGCTCGGCGACCCAGGGCCCCTCATAGAGCAGACGGGCGGCGGCGAGCAACGGTTCAATGTCCACCTCCACCAGCTGCCAGCCGAGTGCAGCAGCCTGCTGCAGGCTCTGCTCATAGGCAGTGGCATAGCCCGCATCGCCAAAGAACAGCCGCTGTTCGCTTTTGGGCACACCCACGCGCAGCCCCTGGCTGGGCGCCAGCCGTTGGGGCAAGTGGCGGCTGTAGGGATCTGCCTCATCGACCTTGGCCACCAGCGCTTCGACGCGCGCGGCATCGGCCGCGGTCAGGGCAAAGATCGAGACGCAGTCGAGGCTGCGGCAGGCCGGCACCACCCCCAGCGTCGACAGCCGCCCCTTGCTCGGCTTGAAGCCGACGATGTTGTTGAATCCAGCCGGCACCCGCCCGGAGCCGGCGGTATCAGTGCCCAGGCTGAAAGGCACCAGCCCGCTGGCAACCGCCACCGCCGAGCCGGAGCTGGAGCCACCGCTGATCCATTCCGGATTGAAGGCATTGCGCCCCTCGCCCCAGCAGGCCGGCGCCCGCTGACCGACCAAGCCAGTGGCAAACTGATCGAGGTGAGTCTTGCCCAGTGGCACGGCGCCAGCGGCCAGCAGCAGGACCACCACAGTGGCGCTGCGCTCCGGCATATAGGCAAAATCGGGGCAACCGGCAGTGGTGGGCACTCCGGCCAGATCGATGTTGTCCTTGATGGCAAAGGGCACGCCGTAAAGCGGCAGACGCTGTGGATCCTGCCCCTCCAGTGCCGCCAGCCAAGGCTCCAGCTCCGCTGCGGAGAGCAGATGGGTAAAGATGGCCCAGTCGCGGCAGGCGGCTTCCGCCCGCTGGCGCAGGGCCAGCAGGTGCTGGCGCGGCGTCAGCTGGCCACTGCGATAGGCGGCCAGCAGCTGCTCGATGGTCGCCGGTTGGCCGGGAGTGACAGTCACGCTCATGCCCCCTCCTCCACCACCAACAGCGGCTGGCCGGCGCTTACCGCCTGCCCCAGCTGACGACGGATGGCGGTGATGCGGCCGCTCACGCTGCTGGTCAGCTCGATCTCCATCTTCATCGATTCGACCACCGCCACCGCATCGCCAGCGCGGATCTGATCGCCCACCGCCACCTTGAGCTGCCACAGCGAACCCGACACCGGCGATTCGATCGCCCGCTCTCCCTCTTTGAGCGCGTCGTCGTCACCATCGCCACTGCTCAATTCCGGCGGCTGATAGTTGATCTGGCCCGAGGCGATCCAGCGCTGCAGCTCGGCATCAAAAGCGGCGTCGCGGCGGCTGACAAAGGCGTCGATCTGCTGCTGGTTGGCCGCCAGAAAGGCCTGATAGTCGGCCAGCGAAAAGCTGGTCTCCTCGATCTTGAGCGGATAGCGCCCTTGCGGGAAATCGGCGCGGATCTGCTTGAGCTCGTCGGCCGATACCTCGTAAAAGCGGATCTGGTCGAAAAAGCGCAGCAGCCAGGGTTTGCTGAACTCGGCGGTCTGCTGGTAGCGGTTCCACATCTGCAGGGTGCGGCCGACAAACTGGTAACCGCCCGGCCCCTCCATGCCGTAGACACAGAGGTAAGAGCCGCCAATGCCCACCGAGTTCTCCGCCGTCCAGGTGCGGGCCGGGTTGTACTTGGTGGTCACCAGCCGGTGGCGCGGGTCCAGCGGCGTGGCCACCGGCGCCCCCAGATAGACATCGCCCAGC
>JAGOCY010000381.1 GCA_017998495.1 Corallincola sp. | reverse complement strand
CCCTGGCCCGCTGGCAGCTACAGTTACCCCCGCAGATCACCCTCACCGCCACCTTCGTCGATTAGCCCTCACCGCTTAATCGCGCCGGCATCCGCCGCTACACTGAGCGCCCATGCCCCACTAGGTCGCCCCATGAAGTTTATCGGAGCCCACGTCAGTGCCGCAGGCGGTGTCGCCAATGCCCCCATCAATGCCAGCGCCATTGGTGCCAATGCCTTTGCGCTCTTTACCCGCAATCAACGGCGCTGGGAGGCTCCACCACTCACAACCAAGGAGATCGATGCCTTTCAGCGCGAACTGGCACGCTCGGGCATCAGCGCCGACCAGGTGCTACCCCACGACAGCTACCTGATCAACCTCGGCCATCCGGATGCGGATGGCCTGGCCCGCTCCCGTGCGGCCTTTATTGATGAGATGCAACGCAGCCGCCAACTCGGTCTGCGCCTGCTTAATTTTCACCCTGGCAGCCACCTCAATCGGATTGGCATCGACGACTGCCTGAAGCGCATTGCCACCTCTATCAACCTCGCCCATGAGGCCTGCCCGGACGTCGTAGCCGTGATTGAAAACACGGCTGGCCAGGGCAGCAACCTCGGCTATAGCTTTGAGCAGCTGGCCACCATCATTGATGGGGTGGCCGACAAATCCCGCGTTGGCATCTGCTTTGATACCTGCCACGCCTTCGCTGCCGGTTACGACCTGCGAACCGCCGCAGCCTGCGCCACCACTTTCGCCGAATTCGACCGGGTGGTCGGCTTTGGCTATCTGCGTGGCATGCACCTCAATGATTCAAAATCAAAATTTGGCAGCCGGGTAGACCGACACCACTGCCTGGGGCTGGGCGAAATGGGCACCGCCGTGTTCCGTTTCATCATGAACGACCAGCGTTTTGAACAGATACCCTTGGTCCTGGAAACCATTGATGAGCAGCGCTGGGCCACGGAGATCCGCTGGCTGCGCGCCTTGGAGGGGCTGGATGAAAATGCCCCTGACCCGGATTTCATTGACCTTGGTCAATAACCCGATCGAGGTGGCGTGATAGAAATCAACTCAGCTTGAGATCCCATCTATTGCCATGAGGTCCCCCGATGAAAGGTATCCAGATCACTAAAGCGGCTAACGACGCCCTGCTCAACTCCTTCTGGCTGCTCGATGATGCCGCAGGCCAGGCCCGTTGCCTGTGCGCCAAAGGCAGCTATGAAGCCGACCAGCTGGTGCCGGTTGCCGACCTCGGCACCATCGAATACCGCGAAGTACCGGTGCAGGTGGAAGCCAAGGTGGAAGGTGGCCAGCACCTCAACGTCAACGTGCTGCGTCGCGAAACTCTGGAAGATGCGGTCAACCATCCGGAAAAGTATCCGCAGCTGACCATCCGTGTCTCCGGCTATGCGGTACGCTTCAACTCGCTGACCAGCGAACAGCAGCGTGATGTGATCACCCGCACCTTCACTGAACGCCTGTAACAAGCAACAGCCAGAATCGGCAACGGCAGCCTGCTGGCTGCCGTTTTTTTATCCGAAAACACAGGCCTTGCGTGATCCGCTGCACCAAGTTGCAGTCCCGGCTATGGCGCCCGACGCCAATGCCCGGCACAATCTTGGCCCTATGACTGAAATACACGGCGATATAACTGTTAGCACTGAGGGCAACCTGTTGCTGGTGGTCGCCCATGGTGCGTTCAACCTCGAGGGAACGCGCCGCGCTTACGCGGCCATTGAGGCCGCAGCAGCGCCCCTGCTGACCCGCCCCTGGTTCAAATTGACCGATTTTCGCGATTGCATGCTGGGTGGCCCGGATTGTCTGGAGCTGATCAGCCGTCATAACCAGTGGTGCGTCACCCACAACTGCCTGGCCATGGCACTGGTAGTGGAAAATGCCGTGGTACGCGACATCTACCGCGCCCGCACTGCCGCCTCTGGCCTGCCGCTGACCATTCACACCTCGGTCGACGAGGCCCGCCAGCAGGTGCTGGCAGTGCTGGCCAGCCGCTGATCAGGCACCGAGGCGTTGCTCAATGTCGGCGACCAGGGTCGCGATCACCGCTTCGGTCACCGGCTTCTTGTAAAAACAGACCCCATACTGGCGCGCCTGTTCCTCGATCGCCGGCTGAATGTTGGCGGTGAGCAAACCGATAAAGCAGCCAGGACGCAGGCGCTGCACCGCCGCCGCCACCAGCAGGCCGTTCTGGCCCGGCATGTTGTAATCCAGTGAGGCGGCATCAAGCGGCTGCTCTGCGGCCAGTGCCAGTGCCGCCTCGCCG
Organism: Corallincola sp.; assembly: GCA_017998495.1. GTDB lineage: Bacteria > Pseudomonadota > Gammaproteobacteria > Enterobacterales > Neiellaceae > RGIG665. Next base: position 601 of record JAGOCY010000381.1, on the reverse strand, counting down.
CCGTCTGCCTCAACCAGCTGCCAGTGGGGACGCAGGGCGGCCAGATAGTTGCGGATGAACATCCGCGAGACCTTGCTGTCATCCACAATCAACACCCGTCGTTCCGTCATTACTACTCTCCGCAGATCCACTGTCGTCGTGAGCAATGTTGACTGAGTGTTAACCATGAGCGAAAGACACGCCAGTGACAGCGACGCCGCCATTACCGGCGCTGCATCAGAGCCTCAGCAGGGCCACAGATGGGCCACCCGCAACTGCAGGCTGGTGATGCCACGGAACTGGTTGATGTCGAGCTGATAGGCGACCCGCACCCGGCTGACGCTGGGGGCCGGCCACTGCTTGAGATCGATGTTGAAGGCGATGGCATCGAACAGCCGCCCGCTGCTGTTTTCCAACTGCAGCTTGAGGTGGTTGCTGCCTACCAGCCGTTGCTGGCGCAGCAGGAACTCACCATCAAACAGCGGCTCGGGGAACCCCTGCCCCCAGGGACCGCCATCACGCAGCAGCGCAGCACTGTCGAGGCTGAGCTCAGCATCGCTGAGCTCGCCGTCACTCCAGATCACGCCATTGAGCTGCTCGTTGCTCAGCTGGGCCGCCACCG
>JAGOCY010000380.1 GCA_017998495.1 Corallincola sp. | reverse complement strand
GCGGGCTCCGGCTTGAATGGTTTTTCCATCACCAGAAATGGCAGCAGAGCGCACAGATGGCGGTAGAACTCGCGCCAGCACAGTTCATTCAGCCAGCTGGCAGCACCGCCTTCGGCCAGCTCCAGCAGCTCTGGCTGACGCATCAACAGCGCATCCAGCGTCTCGTTGATGCCGAGCATACCGAGGGTGAAAGCGGCTGAAAGCTGGCTGGTGCCCGCCACCGCCGGTAAGTCGCGCTGGAGGTGGTACTGGTGCAATGGGCCATCGGCAAACTGCTGCAGCTGCTGCCAGATCTCGCTGCGACTGGCAGCCCAGGGCTGACTGGGCAACTGAGGCACAGCGGCAAAGGCGGCATCGATCTCGGCGATGGTACTGCTGGCATGGGGGTTAGCAGCCCGCCGTTTGGGGCTTGGCGTCACCGCCGGCACGCCATCAGTCAGCAGCTTGCGTAACAGCGCCCGACGAAACGGGGTGTACACCTTGTAGATGTCGCCCGCCCCGGTCAGGACGCTGCCGGGGCGCACCAGCGTGCCATCAGCATGGCTGACCAGACGCATGCCTTCGCCCTCAAGCCGCCGCATCACCTTGAGATCACGCCGGTTTTCATCCAGCAGCAACTCGCCGTTGGCATGCACCTCAGCGGCGCCCAATTCATGCATCAATTGCAGCAGCAGCGCTGCGGCATCGCTAAACCAGTCACTGGCGATCACCCGCAAAGCGACCTCGCGCTGGCGCAGTTCGCTGCACAGATGGTGCAGACGGCGGCGGATGAGGTCGGCCTTGCGCGGCGCCATGCCGTGGCGCTGCCAGGTCTGTACCGGCACCAGATAGACCGCCACTACCGGCTGCTCACCGGCACAGGCGGCAGCCAACGCCGGGTTATCTTCAACACGCAGATCGTTGCGCAGCCACACCAACTGGGTCACAGCCATTACCTCGCTAATCCACTAGGCAGCACTCTAAAGTGGCTGACGTAAACGCATATCGGCCGGATAGGGATCAAGATAGGCCTGACTGCTCAGGTAGGGCTTGGGATGACGCCGCAGATGGTGGCGGATCAAGGTCAAGGGGGCCAGCAACGGCAACAGCCCCTGACGATACTCAGCAATCGCCGCCGCCAGCTCCTGCCGGTCTTCCGCTGCCAGATCACGCTTGAAGTAACCCTGAATATGGGCAAGCACATTGGCATGATGGCCGCGACCGGCAATCTGCTTGAGTGCCGTCATCATCAGTTCAAGATAACGCTCGGCCAGCTGTGGTTCGCTGGCCGCCCGCCCGGCTTCCGCCACCAGCGGCCCCAGTTCACGATAGGCGGCCGGCGCCTGCGCCATCAGCACCAGCTTGTAGCTGGAATGAAACACCACCATCGCCCGCGGCAGGGGCATCTGACTGATGAGCAGGCGCCAGCGTGCCAGGGCAAACACCCGCATCACGAAGTTTTCCCGCAGCAGCGGATCATTGAGGCGCCCGCTCTCCTCCACCGGCAGCCATGGGTAACGGGCCATCAGCCGCGCGGTAAACAGCCCCACCCCGTCCTTGGTGGCCATACCCGAGTCGCCATAGATTTTGACCCGCTCCATGCCGCAGGTGGGCGAGTTATGGCAGACGATAAAACCGCTCAGATCGGCGCAGTGGTCGACAATGCGCTCACTCGCTGCTGCCAGGGCGTCAGTAACGTCTATGGGTTCACCATGGGAGTGGCGCAGGCGAATGCCATCGGCTGTTGCAACCTGGCGAATAGCGGGCCGCGGCGAGCCCAGCCCCGCTGCCATCTCGGGGCACACCGCACGAAAACGCACATGCTGGGCGAGTTGGTCGGTGGCAAAGGCGAGGCGTTTGTGACCGCCATCAAAGCGCACGTTCTGCCCCAACAGGCAGCCGCTAATCCCCACTACAGCTTCCATCTGTCACTCCAACTCACTGTTTTTATATTGTTACGCGTGCTGGATAAAAGGGATCGAAAACGGCAAAAAAAAAAGCGGAACTTGCGTTCCGCCGTTTAATTTGGGGAGAAGCTTATTCAGCTTTCAAAACAGTTCACGTACCGACCGTTCGTTTTCAGCCATCCACACCGGCTGCTCGCTGGTTTTCAGCCAGTAGCGGTGGAGATAACTGTACAAACGGGCCCGATCCGCGCGCCAAATGGCAAAAGGAAAGGCTATACATCCAACCACAACAGCCAACAGGCGGCGAATCAGGACAACCCCGGGGGCGTACGACTGATACATGATGAACCTCCTGTCTGCTGTGTCGTTGATGTGAACTCTATCACAGTGATTCGTGACCCGACAACAACGAAATTTGATCCCTGTCACACAAAATCGGGGGTAACCACCACGGCGGCGCATCTCTTTGAAAGCGGGTTACAAAATCGGTATCGCCACAAAAACGCCAACGGCCACATCATGTGGCCGTTGTGGTCAAACCAGCTTGATCTGGCGCAAGTCAGATATGTTTGCTGCTTTGCAAATGGCAGAACTCAGTCATCACCATCTTCAATCTCTGCACTAGAGCCTTCAACCCGGGCCTTGAGCTTCTGCCCCGGGCGGAAGGTCACCACCCGCCGCGCAGAGATCGGAATGTCTTCGCCGGTTTTCGGGTTACGACCCGGTCGCTGGTTCTTGTCGCGCAGTTCGAAGTTGCCAAAGCCGGACAGTTTGACCGGCTCACCCGCTTCAAGCGCGCTGCGGATCTCTTCAAAAAACAGCTCTACCAGATCCTTGGCGTCTCGTTTGGTGAAGCCCAAGCGGTCACTCAGGTGCTGGGCAATGTCGGCTTTGGTCAACGCCATAGACTTATTCCCTCAAGGTTGCCTGCATCTCAGTACGCAGACCCGCAACGACTGCAGTCACGACTGCCTGGATC
>JAGOCY010000379.1 GCA_017998495.1 Corallincola sp. | reverse complement strand
GATCGAGCATCGACACCTCATCCACCAGCAGCAGATCGCCATCGATCAGGTTGTGCTCATGGTGGCGCGGCTGGCTGCTGTCGGGCACCACCCCGAGCAGGCGGTGAATGATCTCGGCCCGCGTTGGCATGGCCGCAAGGGTGGCTGCGGCCACGCCGCGCCCGGCCAGCTCGGCTTTGGCGCGATCCAGCGCTTCGCCCAAGCGCTGCGCCGCCTTGCCAGTGGGCGCCGCCAGCCGCAGCCGCAGCCCATTGCCGGCCAGCGCCTGCACTACTGCCAGCAGCCGGGCCACAGTGTAGGTTTTGCCGGTGCCGGGGCCACCACAGATGAGCGCCAGACGGCGCCCCAGGGCGTTGGCCACCGCCAGCCGCTGCCAGTCGCATTCAGATGTTGGCGGGCCAAACAGCTGGTCGAGCAACTGGCGGGCCTGTTGCTGCTGCTCCGGGGTTAACGGCTGATAACGGCTGCGCGCGGCCAGTGCCGCCGCCACCTCCCGTTCATATTGCCAATAACGGCGCAGGTAGAGGTGGCCGTGCTCATACACCAGCGCCGCGCCATCCTCAGGGGCAATGGCCAGCCCTGCCAGCAGCGCCTGCAGTTCGGCCAGCGGGGCAAAGCGGTAGCCCGGCTGCTGCTCACTGTCACCGGCCCACCACAGCTCGCCGGCGAGTGCCGAGAGCGGCAAGGCGCTGTGGCCAGCGCGGGGGGCGGCACTGGTGGCCAGCAGCAGGTGAAACAGCGCCGGCGCCCGCGCATCTGTTGCCGGCAGCAGATCCGTCAGCAGCTGGCGCGCCAGAAAGTAATCGATAGCCTCGATGCCGGCCAGACGGGCACAGCACTGCTCGCTGCTGCGGTCGATCGACGCTGACGGGGTGCTGCTGGTCATGGTTAGTTCGCTCATGGCTGGCCCCCCATCAGCTGATCCAGCTCGGCCAGCAGTGCTGGGGCCAGCGCCTTGGCGTAGATCCCCGCCCCCGGTTCGGTCGTGCTCATGCCACGCAGGTAGAGGTAATAGACACCGCCAAAATGGCGGGCCGGGTCATAGCCCGGCAGGCGTGAGGCCAGATAACGGTGCAGGGCCAGGGCGTAGATCAGGTACTGCAGATCGTAGTAATTGGCCGCCACATGGCGGGCCAGCGCCGCCGGCTGGTAATCGGCAAAGCCGTTGCCGAGGTGGCTGGATTTGTAATCGGCCAGATAAAAGCGCCCCTGCCACTCGAAGATCAGATCGATAAAGCCGTGCATCATCCCCTCCAGCTGGGGCGGGCCGGGCAGCCACAGCCGCGCCTCGCCGCGCTCACGGGCCAGCAGCCGTGCCAGCTGGGCCAGCGACGCCTGAGACAGGGTGAAGTGAAAGCCGCACTCGCGCAGGGTGCGGCCCGGCGCCAGCTGCGCCAACGTCAAGGGCGCGGCATCGGCATGCAGCGAGGGAAGCGGGCTGTGCAGGCAATCGTTGAGCCAGTCGCTGAGCGCCGGCTGCTGCTCAGGGCTAAGCAGCGGGCTGCGGCGCAGCAGCGGTTCGAGCACGCGTGGCCAGTTGGGCGCGGTGAAATCGAGCTGTTCAAACAGGCTGTGGAGCAAGATGCCGGCATCACTGCCCCGGCGCAGGGCAAAGCGCAGCGCCAGCTGATTGCCAGCTGATGGCTCAGGCGTGGCGCTGCTCTGCTCGGCATCGCGATCCGCTGGCTGAGCGCTGCGGCTGTCGCGCACCAGGGCGCTGAAGCTGTGCAGCGCCCAGCGGCTGTCGATGGCGCGCGGCAACTGGGCCAGCGCCAGTGGCAGTAGCGGTTGACTGTCGGCCTTGTGGGCCAGCGCCACCGGTAGCTGCTGGCCATCCAGCAGCCGCGCATCGCCATTGCTGCTGGCCACCAGCTGCTCAAGTGCAGATTGCCACTGGCTATTGCTGTTGAGCTGCAACGCCAATCCCAGCGCTGAGCGGTGGCTGCCTTTGGTGGGCGCCACCCCGAGATAACAGCGGTGGATGGCACGGGTCACTGCCACATAGAGCAGCCGCAGCGATTCCGCCTCGCCTTGGGCGCGGCATTCGCGCAGCGCCTCCTCGCTCGCCCCCACCTGCTGGCGGCGGCTGTTGCTGGCGCTGTGCTGATACTCGAAATAGTGGATGAACTGGTTACCCACTTTGACCGGGTCGCGGTAGTTGCTGGCAAAAGGGATAAACACCAGCGGATATTCGAGCCCCTTGCTGCCATGCAGGGTCACCACCCGGATCAGGTTGGCATCGCTCTCCAGCCTCAGCTGGGCGGTTTCGCCCCCCTCGCCCTGCCCGGCTTGGGCCGCATCGATCTGCTGCTGCAGCCACTGGCGCAGCTGCTGCGGGTGGGGCTGCTGGCCGGCGGCCTGCTGCAGCTGCTCGGCCAGATGGATCATGTTGGTCAGGCTGCGCTCATGGCTGGCGGGCGTCGGCTGGTAATGGTGATAGAGCAGATGGAGCAGCAACGCCATCGGCCCGCGCTGCTGCCACAGCTGACGCAGGCTCAGCAGCCGTTCGCGCTGCTGCTGCCACAGCTCATCGGCGTTGGGATCTGCCAGTTGCGCCAGCAACGCTGCATCGCCACCAAGCAGGCGGGTGGAGAGCGCCGCCAGCAACAGGCGGTCGCTATCGAGCGCCAGCAGGCCATCGAGCAGGCGCAGCAGCTCAGCCGCCTCGCTGCTGGCAAACAGGCTGTCGCGTTCGCTCAAATAGACACTGGGGTAGCCAAGCTGGCGCAGCGCCTCGCGCACCACGCTGGCCTCATGGCCGCTGCGCACCAGCACGGCGATGACACGCTCGCGCAGCGGCTCATCGCCCAAGCGCGCTACGGCCAGCAGGCGGCGGATCTCACAGGCGCACCAGTGGGCCAGCTGCAG
>JAGOCY010000378.1 GCA_017998495.1 Corallincola sp. | reverse complement strand
GCGTTTATGCTCAATCCCTTCTGACACTGAACCTTGTTCTTGGCCATGGCTGCACCCTCTGCTTGATGGCTGTATACGCATACAGTATAGGCATGGCTGCACAACATGGGTAATCAGGTTCACCCTAGGTGAGATGGACCCATGGCACACCTACAGTTACGGCGTGTTTGCTGAGCATCAATGGCAGCTGGCTGCCCGCTGGACCAACTTCCTTGGGCTGCGCTTCGATCAAGATGAATACACCGATCCCATGTGGTCGCCGCGCTGGGCGCTGGTCTACACCCCTAGCGAGCAGGACACCGTCAAAGCGATCATCAGTCGCTCAGTGCGCAAGAACAACGCGGAAGAGCTGCGTAAGCAGCATCTGGCCGATCAAACCTCCAAACCGGAGGTCCTGACCAGTGCCGAGCTGATCCATGAGCGCCAGTGGAGCCCACGCCTGTCGACGGCGCTCTCCGGTTTTTATAGCGATGTCGAGGTGATAGGTTTTGACACCACAGACCTGCGCTCGCGGCCAGTGGCTGATTTTCGCTATGGCGGTCTGGAGCTGACCGCCGCCTGGAGCAACGACCAGTTTGATCTCAGTGGCTCGCATGCCTGGACCAAGCTCGACGACTTCACCCAGGCCCCGGGCGCATCGCAGAAGATCTCGGTAGCCCACTTGGGATACGGCAACGAGCTGAGTAACTGGAGTGACAACATCACCAAGCTGGTACTGGGCTGGCAGCTTGCACCGCAATGGCGGCTGTCCGGCAGTGTGCGGGTATTTTGGGACTATGAAGGCGCACGTGAGGTCACCCGCCAGACTAACGACGCACGTGCCGCCTCGACGATCGGCCGTTCATCATCGACGGCGCTTTCTGACCCCGGCTATGACGATTCCTTTGAGGAAGCGATCTTTGTCGATCTGGGGGTGCATTATCAGCTGCCGGGCAGCGGCCAGCTGGCAGTGCATGGCTATAACCTGCTGGGGCTGGTGGATGAGCGCTACAACAAGCGCATGTACCTGATCAACGTGCAAAACTATCAGGCCGAAGCAACCGCAGTCGCAATCATCTATCGCCAGCCGTTCTAAGCGTCAGGCCGGCTCGGCGGTGCGCGACCAGTCGATCTGCCCCTTGCGCACGGCCACCCAGTCCATGCCGGCATCTTCAGCTGCGGCAAAGCCGATCGGGGTATCCTCAAACACCAGACAATCGCTGGCACTAATCCCTAACTGGCGGGCCGCCAGCAGGAAGGTGTCACCGTGGGGCTTGTGGGCGCTGACATCATCAGCGGTGATCACCGTAGCGAAATAGTCAGCCAGCCCGGTGTCGGTCAGAATGCGCCGGGCATTGATGGCTGGTGAGCCGGTGCCGATAGCCAACGGCATGCGCCCGTAGAGTGCTTGCACCAGCGCCACACTTTCGGCAATCGGGGTGACTCTGGCCATATTGGCCGCATAGTGAGCAGTTTTAACCCGCGCCACCTGCTCTACATCCAGTGTCAGCCCTTGGCTGCTGTTGATCAGCGCTACGATCTTGCGACTGGGAACACCGCCCCAGCCATAGAAAGTGTCGGCGTCGTAGTCGAAGGCAAACTCACGGGCGGCATGCTGCCAGGCGGCCAGATGCAGCGGCATGGAATCGACCAGGGTGCCATCGAGATCAAAGATCACCGCCCGGTAACGGGCGCTGAGCGCATCCACTCGGCTACTGAGTGAGATCATCAACCGCGCCCCTTGCTGCTGCCCTTGCCTTTACCTTTGGCTGCAAAGCGCGGACCTTGGGCGGGCCGGCCATAACCGGGCGCAGCGCCCTTGTCTGAGGTGGTGGCTGAGCGCGGGTTGCTGCCGAGCGTTCTCTCTTTGCCGTCGCTGCGGCCTTTGCCGGCGCTAGCCGGGAAAGGGGCAAAGCGCGTGGCGGCAGGCTGGCCATTTTTCACCGGCTTGCGGCCGGTTCCAGCAGTTAGTTCGCCGCGCATTTCGGCGGCTGACGCCGGCGGGATCAGGTGCTGCTGACTGCGGCCAATCAACCGCGATAGACCCATGCGCATCAAGGCTTCACGGATCATCGGCCAGCCGGCCGGATCGTGATAGCGCAGCAGCGCCTTGTGCAGCCGCCGTTGGCGCAACCCTTTGGCCACGATCACCCGCTCGCTGTCACGGCTGACTTTGCGCAGGCCATCGATCTCGGTGTGATACAGGGTGGTGGCCGCCGCCATCGGCGACGGATAGAAGTTCTGCACCTGATCGAGCTTGAAGTTATGGCGCTTGAGCCACAACGCCAGATTGACCATGTCTTCATCGGTGGTGCCGGGGTGGGCGGCGATGAAGTACGGGATCAGGTACTGCTCCTTGCCCGCCTCTTTGGAGAAGCGCTCAAACATCTCCTTGAACTTGTGGTAGGCGCCCATGCCGGGCTTGTACATCTTGGAGAGCGGCCCCTCTTCGGTGTGCTCCGGGGCGATCTTGAGGTAGCCGCCGACATGATGTTTGACCAGCTCGCGCACATAACGCGGATCTTCAACCGCCAGGTCGTAGCGCACCCCCGAGGCGATCAGGATCTTCTTGATCCCCGGCAGCTCACGCGCTTTGCGGTAGAGGCTGATGGTCGGACTGTGGTCGGTGTCCATGTTCGGGCAGATGTCCGGATAGACACAGGAGGCGCGGCGGCAGGTCTCCTCGGCGCGCGGATCTTTGCAGCGCAGGTGGTACATGTTGGCGGTCGGGCCGCCGAGATCGGAGATGACGCCGGTAAAGCCGGGTACTTTGTCGCGGATCTCCTCGATCTCGCGCAGCACCGACGCCTCGGAGCGGCTCTGGATCACCCGCCCCTCATGCTCGGTGATGGAGCAGAAGGTACAGCCGCCAAAACAGCCGCGCATGATGTT
>JAGOCY010000377.1 GCA_017998495.1 Corallincola sp. | reverse complement strand
GCTTCCGCTTCAATAATCGCTTTGATCTGAGCGGCATGCTCACCAAGCTGGGGGCTGCTGCGGCGATCACGCCACCCATGCCATACCGCTTGCTGAAGCTGGCTGAAGATCATGGGTAATCAGGAAAGCTTTTGTCGGGCCATCGCCTCGGCAAATCAGATCACACTAGTTCACACACCGGCAGGATCACGCAACTTCCTTAGCGGTGCAGGAGAGGTAACGGCACGGACGCCAACCCCATCGACGACCAGCAGGAGAACACATCGATGATCAGCTACAGCAGCCGCCAAGAGGCCCAACGCGAGGCCAACACACGCAACCGGCACCCGCGCGCACGGCAGTGGGCAGCGGTGGTCGAAAACAACGACCGCTTTGTGGTGGTTATGCAGGATCACCCGGCCGTTGAGGCCCGGCCGCAGGCTGATCTTAAACCAGCAACGTCTGTGGCCAAGCGCGCCCATGCCACAGAACGCGCCAGAAGCCACTCAGATGCATTTCCAGCCTTTACCACCACCCAAGGTAGGCATGCGGCGCTGGACGCGCAGAGAGCGGCCCTGCAGGGCCTTAAACGCGATGCGGACGTGCTGACTGTCTGGCACCAGAGGCTGGTTACCCTGCTCACCATCGCTGGCGCCACCACCGATTTACCTCACCTGGTGGCGGCCGACAGTGAAAACTGCGACATGCCGTTTGGTGAAATCAACAGCCACGAACCGTCAGCCGAGCTGCTGACCAAGCTACAACAGCAGAACCAGCGCCTGAAGCAGCAGAACGCACAGCTGATGGCTGCGGCCGTTCGCGCAACAGGCCTGACCGAAACCACCATCCGCGCGCACCTTCATGAGCCAGAGGTGCTGGCTGATCCTCAGGCGCTGGCAGCGGCGATAGCGCGCCGCGCTCAGCAGCTCACCCGGCCGCCTCAAGCCGAGTTGACCAGCCGTTGCCGCTGCTGCGGCGCCCCTATCAACCTCTGCCGGTGCTGATCGGGCACACCTCAGCTGATCTGAACAGAGCACTACTGGAGGGTTTCAACGCCTTTCACAGGGACCGGCCGGTCGCCCCTGCCCTCATCTGAGCTACCCGTCATGGCTGGCCACGCGACCACCAGCGCATTTGGATAAACGCCGGGGATCAGCATGTTCCTAATAGCCACCATACCGCCTTGCGTTTAACGCCAGGCGTTTTAGACTTGGGGCATGATCAAGACATTCCGGTGCAAACATACTGAAGCTCTGTTCGCTGGTGCTGACCCTCGCCCATTCCGGGCTGTGCGCGCTATTGCAGAGCGTAAGCTACAGCTGCTTGATTCAGCGGTAACGCTGGACTTTCTGCGCAGCCCACCCGGCAACCGACTTGAAGCACTGAAGGGAGGGCGCGCCGGCCAGCACAGCATCCGCATCAACGACCAATGGCGGATCTGCTTTGTGTGGAGCGATAGCGGTATCTATGACGTTGAAATTGTTGATTACCACTAAGAGGTTGGCGAGATGATCAAAAACAGCATGCGCCCAATCCATCCAGGGGAGATCCTGCGGGAGGACTATCTGGCCCCGTTAGGCATGAGTGCTAACGCCTTGGCCATGGCGCTGCATGTCCCTGCGCCGCGCATCAATGACATCGTGCGCGAGCGCCGCGCCATCACGCCTGACACCGCGCTCCGCTTGGCCCGTTACTTTGGCGGGGATGCGCAATCATGGCTCAACCTGCAAACCGCATATGATCTCAAACGTGCTGAACGAGAAAACGGCCCGCAAATCATGCGCGAGGTGCTGCCCGCTGCGGTAGCGGCCAGCGCTAGCCCGCACTCCGCTCAGCATCCAGCCCGGTAATTGATGGAGCAAGGTTCGGCATCAGCAAGCTGATTTGCAAAGCTGCTAGCCGGTCTGGCTGCCATGATCGGTGGCGCTGTGGCGTCGCGTATTTTTGCGAGCTGATGATCGTCGCCTTCAAGATCAACGAAGCGCTGCAGGAGATGCGTAAGAAATAACCGCGAATGCAGTAAGCGATGGCCGCCTGAGGGCGGCCTTTTGCGTTGTGAGCGGTGGGATTGGTACTGCTCACCAAATGTTGGCTAACTGACCCATTGGCGCCGCCGGGCTTCCTGCTCGATGGCCAGCAGCAGTGGCGTACGGGTCTGCGGGGTAGCGTGGGTAACCAGGGCCAGATCGAGCAGATCCGCTGCGTGGGCGGAGAGTAGCCTGGCTGTCACCGGTTCACCCTGGCTGACGGCGTCAACGAGGGCTTGCCACACCCGATCCGTGAGCGTCTGACAGGGGTCATGAATGCCAAAGCGCGATAGCCAGTCCAGTAACGCCTCTTCAGCGATCACGCCCTGCTCAATATCTGGATCGACTGGCTGACCAATCAGCAGATCGTCCATGGGTACGCTGAAGTCGCCGCATTCAAGTGCGTTGCAAACCTGTTCGGCAGACCACAGCAGAAGGGCCGCGGTCGCATCAAAACTGACGCGTGCTCCCATCTCCACCGGATTGTTGTGGATGTTGTAACCAAGGGCAACGCGCTGGGCGATAAATGGTTGGTGCATAAGATCCTCGTGTGAACTGTTGATAAGAGTTAGCCGCGATTCGAGTCATTCGTCAGCACTGCCTCGGCAATCACCTCGCCCAGCAGCAGCTTCGCCTCGGTGGGCGCCATCCACCCTTCGGCCAGGCAGCGGTCAATGCGTTCAGCTTCTGCTGCAGTAATGGCACGCGTAGCCACTGCCTGCTGCACCAGCGAGGCAAGTTCGGCACGAAGCTCTGGCGTCTGCTCGGTTAACCACTGCTGCTGTCGACGCTGGCGCAGTTGGGCGTCGTGTTGTGCCTGTGCCTGGCGTTCGCTCAGCAGGCCGGCTCCGCGCCGTTGCAGCCA
>JAGOCY010000022.1 GCA_017998495.1 Corallincola sp. | reverse complement strand
GGTTTTGGCTCCGGTAGCCTGGCTGCTGTGGGGCAATCTTGATGGTGCCATCTCATTTACCTGGGGTGGTGCTGTGGTGGTCTTGGGGCGCTCGCTGACGGCCTTGGCAGTATTCAGACAGGCGGGCGCCAGGTATGCGGCGGTAGCCATGCGCGCAGTGCTGCGCGGTAACCTCTGTACCTGGGTGCTGGTCGTATGTTCAGCGCTACTGGCATGGAACAGGCTTCAACTGCCGCCATTCCCCTTTGTTCTGGGGCTGGCCTTGGCAGCGCTGATTCAGGTTTTCATGCCACTGATTATCGAACGAAATACAGGGTGAACCATGGCAGCAGCGGGCGAAGAACTTACATCCGTCGGTTACATTCGGCACCACCTGACCAACATGCAGGTGTGCGTTGGCGACAGCGGCCTGCAGACCCATTGTGAAGGTGCCGGATTCTGGACCTTTCACCTGGATACTCTCTTCTGGTCATTCCTTTTGGGTTTGGTATTCATTGTCCTGTTCCGCGCCGTGGCCGTTAAAGCCACTACGGGCGTGCCGGGCAAGCTGCAATGCTTTGTTGAAATGCTGGTTGAGTTTGTTCACAAAACAGTCAGTGAAACTTTCCATGGCCGCAGCCGTCTGATTGCCCCCCTCGCCCTGACCATCTTTGTCTGGGTGTTTCTGATGAACCTGATGGATCTGGTGCCGGTTGACTGGCTGCCGTCGCTGGCTGGCCAGATTGGTTATTACGCCTTTGGTGTTGACCCGCACCACGTCTACCACAAGGTGGTACCAACGACGGACCTCAACACCACCTTCGGCCTGGCCCTTGGCGTGTTTGCCCTGATTATTTTCTACAGCATCAAGGTGAAGGGGGTTGGTGGCTTTATCAAAGAGCTGACTCTGCACCCGTTCCAGTCCAAAAATCCGCTGCTGCAGGCCATTCTCATCCCCTGTAACCTGATTCTGGAAACGGTCACCCTGGTTGCCAAACCCATTTCGCTGTCAATGCGACTGTTCGGTAACCTCTATGCGGGTGAACTGATCTTCATCCTGATCGCCATCATGTACAGCGCCAACCTGATGCTGGGCGCCATGGGCGGTCTGCTGCAGCTGGGCTGGGCAATTTTCCACATCCTGATCATCGTATTGCAGGCGTTCATTTTCATGATGTTGACCATCGTGTATCTGAGCATGGCAAACGAAGACCATTAAGGTGCAACCCCATGCGTCCGGTAACCCCGGGCTCATAACGACAACTCGAGCAAAACGGAGACGATAATGGACGTAATTGGCATGAAATATCTGGCTGTAGCCCTGCTCATCGGCTTCGGTGCGCTGGCTACCGGTATCGGTTTCGGCTTGCTGGGTGGCAAGTTCCTGGAAACCACTGCTCGTCAGCCGGAGCTGGCCCCGCAGCTGCAGGTGAAAATGTTCATCGTCGCTGGTCTGCTTGACGCCGTGACCATGATCGGTGTCGGTATCGCCCTCTACCTGCTGTTTGCCGTCTAAGCGTGGCATCGCGTTTAGCGATGCCTGTGTGCTTTCGATAACGGAGGAGCGGTTGTGAATATCAACGCCACCTTGATTGGCCAGACGCTGTCATTTGCGATCTTCGTGTGGTTCTGCATGAAGTTCGTATGGCCGCCGCTGATTCAGGCCATTGAAGCGCGTCAGAAGCGTATTGCTGATGGCCTTGCCGATGCTGATCGGGCATCCAAGGATCTTGATCTTGCCAAGAGCAAGGCCAAGGACCAGCTGCGCGAAGCACGTCAACAAGCGGCAGAGCTGATTGAGCAGGCTAATCGCCGGCGCAACCAGATTGTCGAGGAAGCCCAGAATGAAGCGCGCGTTGAGCGTGACAAGATTCTGGAACAGGGTAAAGCCGAGCTGGAAGCAGCGATCAATCGCGCTCGTGAAGAGTTGCGTGGCCAGGTTGCTGCCCTGGCGTTGGCCGGTGCTGAGCAGATCCTCAAACGGTCTGTCGATGCCAAAGCCCACGCTGACATTCTCGATAAACTGGCCAGCGAACTGTAACGAGGGGACCGGTTTATGGCTGATTTGACGACAGTAGCCCGCCCCTACGCCAGTGCCGCCTTTGAGTTCGCGGTGGAGCAAAAGGCTGTGGCGCGCTGGAGCGAAATGCTCGCTTTCTGTGCGTCCGTGGCTGCCGATGAGGTCGTCCAGTCGCTGGTCAGCAGCGGCGAACGTGCCGAGCGTATTGCTGCCATCTTTGTCGCTGTGGTCGAGGATCAGGTTGATGAACAGATGATCAACCTGATTCGCTTGATGGCAGAGAACGGACGCCTGGCAGCGATGCCGACGGTCGCCGCCTTGTTTGAGGGGCATCGGGCAGAATTGGAAAAAGTGGCAGATGTGACGGTGAAGTCATCGGTGCCGCTCTCAACTACCCAGGAGCAACAGATCGTTTCGACGATGGAGAAGCGTCTGGGTCGCAAGGTCAAGTTGTCCGTCACCATCGACACCGCCCTGATTGGCGGCGTGGTGATCCAGGCGGGCGACACCGTGATCGACGGCTCAGTGCGCGGCCAGCTTGAGCGCCTGACCGAAACGCTGCAAGCCTAAACGGGGATTTGTGCATGCAACTGAATGCTACAGAGATCAGCGCCCTGATTAAGAAACGCATCGAGAAGTTCGATGTGGTTTCCGAGGCGCGCAATGAAGGTACCATCGTCTCCATCAGCGACGGCATCATCCGCATCCACGGCCTGGCCGAGGTGATGCTGGGTGAGATGATCGAGCTGCCTGGCGGCCTTTACGCCATCGCCCTCAACCTCGAGCGTGACTCGGTGGGTGCGGTGGTGATGGGTGACTACACCAACCTTGCTGAAGGGATGAAGGTCAAAGGCACCAGCCGCATCCTGCAGGTACCGGTGGGTCCGGCCCTGGTTGGCCGCGTGGTCAACACCCTGGGTCAGGCCATCGATGGCAAAGGCCCGATCGAGGCCAGCGAATTTGCCCCGATTGAAGTGATTGCCCCGGGCGTGATCGAGCGTCAGTCGGTATCGCAGCCGGTGCAGACCGGGATCAAGGCGATTGACGCCATGATCCCTGTTGGTCGTGGCCAGCGCGAGCTGATCATCGGTGACCGCCAGACCGGTAAAACGGCACTGGCCATCGACGCCATCATCAACCAGAAAGGCACGGGCATCACCTGTATCTATGTGGCTATCGGTCAGAAGAACTCGACCATCGCCAACGTGGTACGCAAGCTTGAAGAGCATGGCGCCATGGGCCACACCATCGTGGTGTCGGCCTCGGCCTCAGAATCGGCAGCACTGCAGTATCTTGCCGCCTATGCCGGTTGCACCATGGGTGAGTACTTCCGTGACCGTGGCGAAGACGCCCTGATCGTTTATGACGATCTGTCCAAGCAGGCTGTGGCTTACCGTCAGATCTCGCTGCTGCTCAAGCGTCCGCCGGGCCGTGAAGCCTATCCGGGCGACGTGTTCTATCTCCATAGCCGTCTGCTGGAGCGTGCTGCGCGCGTCAACGCCGACTACGTTGAGAAGTTCACCAAAGGTGCCGTCAAGGGTAAGACCGGCTCGCTCACCGCGCTGCCGATCATCGAAACCCAGGCGGGCGACGTTTCGGCGTTCGTTCCGACCAACGTCATCTCCATCACCGATGGCCAGATCTTCCTGGAAACCGACCTGTTCAATGCGGGTATCCGCCCGGCAGTGAACCCCGGTATCTCGGTATCGCGCGTCGGTGGTGCGGCTCAGACCAAGATCATCAAGAAACTGGGCGGTGGTATCCGTACCGCGCTGGCTCAGTTCCGCGAAGTACAGGCGTTCGCCCAGTTCGCCTCGGATCTCGATGAAGCGACCCGTCGTCAGCTTGAGCACGGTCTGCGTGTCACTGAGCTGATGAAGCAGCGTCAGTTCTCCCCGCTGTCGGTGGCCCATATGGCGGTATCGCTGTATGCCGCTGAGAAGGGCTATCTGGCCAAGGTTGAGCTGAACAAGGTTGTGGCCTTTGAAGCTGCCCTGCACGCTTACATGAGCAATGAGCATGGCCAGTTGATGGACCGCATCAACGAGTCCGGTGACTTCAACGACGAGATCGACGGCGCCCTCAAGGCGGCACTCGATACTTTCGTCGCCACCCAGACCTGGTAACCGTGGGCCCGCAAGGGCCCTATCCGGAACGCGGAGTGAGAGAAGATGGCCGGCGCTAAAGAGATTCGTCGCAAGATCAAGAGTGTCAAAAGCACTCAGAAGATCACCAATGCCATGCAGATGGTTGCCGCATCCAAGATGCGTCGCACCCAGGAAAAGATGGCGGCCAGCCGCCCTTATGCCAAGGCAATTCGCAAGGTGATCGGTCATGTGGCCAACAGCAACACCGAGTATCGCCACAGCTATCTGGTTGAGCGTGAGGTGAAGCGGGTCGGCTATGTGATCGTCGCTACCGATCGTGGCCTCTGTGGTGGTCTCAACATCAACCTGTTCAAGCAGGTGGTGGCCGATATGCGTCGCTGGCAGAAGCAGGGCGTGGCCATTGAACTGGCGCTGTTTGGTACCAAGGGTTCGGCGTTTTTCAGCCGCCTTGGCGCCAAGATCGTGGCCCAGAACAGTGGTATCGGTGAGAACCCGTCGCTCAAGGATGTGATTGGCGCGGTGACTGCCATGCGCAACTACTACGAGGCGGGCAATGTTGATCGCCTGTTCCTGGTGTACAACGAGTTCGTTAACACCATGAAGCAGGAGCCCACCATCTCCCAGCTGCTGCCGCTGCCCAAGTCTGACGATGTCGAAGCCAGCTATCGGTGGGACTACCTCTACGAGCCTGAACCCCAGGCGTTGCTGGATGGCCTGCTGGTGCGCTACGTCGAGTCACAGGTTTATCAGGCGGTGGTGGAGAATCTCGCCTGTGAAATGGCTGCCCGTATGGTCGCCATGAAAGCAGCAACCGAAAACGCCACCAGCCTGATCAACGACCTTCAGCTCGCCTATAACAAGGCGCGCCAGGCCAGCATCACTCAGGAACTCAGCGAGATCGTCGCCGGCGCGGCGGCGGTCTGACCGGCAGGAATCACGAGGATAAGCAATGAGCAAGGGTAAAATTGTCCAGATTATCGGCGCCGTGGTGGACGTTGAGTTCGACCAGGGTCACGTGCCGAACGTGTATGACGCCCTCAAGGTTGAGGGTGGCCTGGTGCTGGAAACCCAGCAGCAGCTGGGTGGTGGTGTGGTGCGTACCATCGCCATGGGCCAGTCTGAAG
Organism: Corallincola sp.; assembly: GCA_017998495.1. Classification (GTDB taxonomy): domain Bacteria; phylum Pseudomonadota; class Gammaproteobacteria; order Enterobacterales; family Neiellaceae; genus RGIG665. The sequence goes on along the minus strand of JAGOCY010000022.1, from coordinate 5,050 downwards.
GCCTCAAGCGCGGTATGAGCGTTGAGAGCACTGGCGGTCCGGTGACTGTGCCGGTTGGCAAGGCGACGCTCGGCCGCATCATGAACGTGCTCGGTGAGCCAATCGACGAAGCTGGCCCGATCGAAGCCGAAGAGCGGATGCCGATTCACCGCGCCGCCCCCAGCTACGAAGAGCAGGCAGCATCGACCGAACTGCTGGAAGTGGGGATCAAGGTGATCGACCTGATCTGCCCCTTCGCCAAGGGCGGTAAAGTCGGCCTGTTCGGTGGTGCCGGCGTGGGCAAGACCGTCAACATGATGGAGCTGATCCGCAACATCGCTATCGAGCACAGCGGTTATTCCGTGTTCGCCGGTGTCGGTGAGCGTACCCGTGAAGGTAACGACTTCTACCACGAGATGAACGACTCGGGCGTTCTCGACAAAGTGGCGCTGGTCTATGGCCAGATGAACGAGCCGCCGGGTAACCGTCTGCGTGTGGCCCTGTCTGGCCTGACCATGGCCGAGAAGTTCCGCGACGAAGGCAAAGACGTACTGCTGTTCATCGACAACATCTACCGTTACACCCTGGCCGGTACCGAAGTATCGGCGCTGCTCGGCCGTATGCCGTCGGCGGTGGGTTACCAGCCGACGCTGGCGGAAGAGATGGGCGTGCTGCAGGAGCGTATCACCTCCACCAAGACCGGTTCGATCACCTCGATCCAGGCCGTTTACGTGCCTGCGGACGACTTGACCGACCCGTCGCCGGCCACCACCTTCGCTCACCTTGATGCGACTGTGGTGCTGTCGCGTGACATCGCCGCGCTGGGCATCTATCCGGCCATCGATCCGCTGGACTCGAGCAGCCGTCAGCTTGATCCGCTGGTCGTGGGCAACGAGCACTATGAAGTGGCCCGTGGCGTGCAGACCGTACTGCAGCGCTATAAGGAGCTGAAGGACATCATCGCCATTCTCGGTATGGATGAGCTGTCGGAAGAGGACAAGCAGGTGGTGGCCCGTGCCCGCCGTATCCAGCGCTTCCTGTCGCAGCCGTACAACGTGGCCGAAGTGTTCTCTGGTATCCCGGGCGTCGTGGTGCCGCTGAAAGAAACCCTGCGTGGCTTCAAGGGCATTCTTGCCGGCGAGTATGACCATCTGCCGGAACAGGCGTTCTTCATGGTTGGTTCGATCGACGAAGCGATCGAGAAAGCCAAGAAAGTCTGATCCTGACCGAGCGAGGAGGTCGACGATATGGCGATGACAATTCACCTCGACGTAGTCAGTGCCGAGAAGAACATCTTCAGCGGTCTGGTGGAGTCGATGCAGGTGACCGGTAGCGAGGGTGAGCTGGGTATTCTGCCTGGCCACGCCCCGCTGCTGACCGCGCTCAAGCCGGGCATGGTGCGACTGGTCAAACAGCACGGCCACGAAGAGGTGTTTTACCTCTCCGGCGGTTTTCTCGAAGTCCAGCCACGTGCCGTGATCGTGCTGGCCGACGCGGTGATCCGGGGTAAGGACATCGACGAGGCTGCTGCCCGTGAAGCGGTACGTCGTGCCGAACAGAACATCGCCAAGCCGGGGGCCGACATTGACTTCGCCAAGGCGGAGCGCGAGCTGGCCAAGGCCACTGCTCGGCTGCGGGTGGCGGAGTTCTCACGGCGCAAGATGGGCTGATTGCCAGCAACCACTGTCGATTGAATGAGGCGGCCCATGGGCCGCCTTTTTATTTATACTCTGCGCCCTACAGAGCTGGCGTTTTGCAAGGAGTCTCGCCCGATGTCCACTGCCCCGCTTTCCGTCGTCATCCTTGCCGCTGGCAAGGGCACCCGTATGCGTTCCAGCCTGCCCAAGGTGCTCCATCCGGTGGCCCACAAGGCGATGGTGCAGCATGTGATTGATACCGCCCTCGCCTTGAATGGTCGCCAGCTGTGCCTAGTCTATGGCCACGGTGGCGAGCAGATGCAGCAGGCGATCCGCACCCCGCTGGTGTGGGTGGAGCAGGCCGAGCAGTTGGGTACTGGCCATGCCGTGGCCCAGGCCTTGCCGCAGTTGGCCGACGACGACACTGTGCTGATCCTCTATGGCGACGTGCCGCTGATCCGCGAGCAAACGCTGCGTGCGCTGCTGGCGGCCAAGCCGGCCAACGGCCTGGCACTGCTGACGGTGACTCTGGCTAACCCCACCGGCTATGGCCGTATCCTGCGCGATGCGGCCGGCGAGGTGACCGGCATTGTGGAAGAAAAAGATGCCAGCGCCGAGCAGCGTCTGGTGCGCGAGGTCAACACCGGCTTTATGGCCGCCAATGGTGGCGATCTGCGCCGCTTCCTGGCCGCGCTCAAGAACGATAACGCCCAAGGCGAGTACTACCTCACCGACGTAATCGCCATGGCCCGTAATGCCGGGCTGCCGATCGCCACCACCTCGGTGACCGATCCGCTGGAGGTGGAGGGAGCCAACAACCGCGCCCAGCTGGCGGCGCTGGAGCGTGGCTTCCAGCAGCGCGCGGCACACGAGCTGATGATGGCCGGCGTTACCCTGCGCGATCCGGCGCGCTTTGACCTGCGCGGTAGCCTGAGTTGCGGTCAGGATGTGGTGATCGACACCAATGTGATCATCGAAGGCAAGGTGGTACTGGCCGACGGCGTCACCATTGGCAGCGGTTGCCTGCTCAAGGACTGCACCATTGGCGCCGGCACTGAGGTTAAAGCCTATTCGGTGATTGAAGGCGCCACCATTGGCGCCGACTGCAGTGTCGGCCCCATGGCCCGGCTGCGTCCCGGCACTGTGCTGGCTGACGATGCCCATGTCGGCAACTTCGTCGAGATCAAAAAGGCCAGCCTCGGCCAGGGTTCCAAGGCCAACCACCTGACCTATCTGGGTGATGCCGAGATCGGCAGTGGCGTTAACGTCGGCGCTGGCACCATCACCTGCAACTACGATGGCGCCAACAAGCATGTGACCATCATCGAGGATGGTGCCTTTATCGGCTCCGACAGCCAGCTGGTGGCGCCGGTGCGCATCGGCAAGAACGCCACCGTGGGCGCCGGTTCCACCGTCACCCGCGATGTGGGCGAGGGCGAACTGGTGATCACCCGGGTTAAACAGCGCCATATCGAAGGTTGGCAACGGCCAGTGAAAAAGAAGTGATGGCTCACCATCCGTGATCTCAAGAACAACCCCGCCAACTGGCGGGGTTGTCATTGGTCGTGCTGGCATTTTGGCTTGGTGGCCATAACCTTCGAATCGAAACTTTCGATTGACAGCCTTATCTTTCAAAACGAAACTTGCGGCCGATGAGCAAACGCAACACCCAACAGCGCCGCCACAGCATTATTAGCCTGCTCAACAGCCAGGGCGAAGTGACTGTGGATGACCTCGCCCAGCGCCTTGCCACCTCGGAAGTGACCATCCGTAAGGATCTGGCCGCCCTTGAGGCCAGTGGCCTGCTGCTGCGCCGTTATGGTGGCGCCGTGCCGGTGCCGCAGGAGCTGCTGCATGATGCCGCCCCCAGCGAGACGACGCCGGTCAAGCAGGCGATTGCCCGCGCCGCGGCGGCCCGCATCCGCGACCATAACCGCATCATCATCGATTCCGGCAGCACCACCGCCGCCCTCATCCCTGAAGTGTCAGGTAAGCGCGGGCTTGTGGTGATGACCAACGCCCTGCGTCTGGCCGAACAGGTGCGGGCGCTGGAGAACGAGCCGGTGTTGTTGATGACCGGCGGCACCTGGGACCCCCACTCGGAATCTTTTCAGGGCCAGGTCGCCGAGCAGGTGCTGCGCGCCTACGATTTTGACCAGCTGTTCATCGGTGCCGATGGCCTGGATCTGGCCCGTGGCACCACCACCTTCAACGAGCTGGTGGGGTTGTCGCGGGTGATGGCCGAGGTGGCGCGTGAAGTGATTGTGATGATTGAGTCAGACAAGGTGGGGCGACGCATCCCCAATCTGGAGCTGGCCTGGAACCAGATCGATACCCTGATCAGCGACCGCGGGCTCGACCCGCAGGTAGCTGATCAGATCAGACAGCAGGGGGTGCAGGTGATCTGTGCCGACCCGCAGCAACAGGAGCAATAAACGATGTGTGGCATTGTCGGGGCGGTTGCCCAGCGTGACGTGGTGGAAGTGCTGATCGAGGGGCTGCGCCGCCTCGAATACCGTGGCTATGATTCGGCCGGGGTGGCGGTGATCGCCCCCGATGGCAGCCTGCGTCGCGAGCGCCGCGCCGGCAAGGTGCAGCTGCTGGCCGAAGCGGTGGCCGCCGATCCTGTGCATGGCGGCACCGGTATCGCCCACACCCGCTGGGCCACCCACGGTGAACCCACCGAAACCAACGCCCACCCCCATGTCTCCGATTTCATCGCCGTGGTCCACAACGGCATCATCGAGAACCACCATGAGCTGCGCGCCAGCCTCCAGGCGCGCGGCTACGTGTTCGTGTCACAGACCGACACCGAGGTGATCGCTCACCTGGTGTGCGACGAGATGAAAAAAGGCGGCAGCCTGCTGCAGGCGGTACAGCGTGCCGTACCGCAGCTGACCGGCGCCTACGGCATGGTGATCATGGATGTGCGCGATAACGAACGCTTGGTGGTGGCCCGCTCCGGCTCGCCGCTGGTGATCGGTTACGGCATCGGCGAAAACTTTGTCGCTTCGGATCAGCTGGCGTTGCTGCCGGTCACCCGCCGCTTTGCCTTCCTTGAAGAGGGCGATGTGGCCGAAGTGACCCGCCGCGACGTCACCATCGTCAACCGCAAGGGTGAGCCGGTGGTGCGCGAAGCCAAAGAGACCGACATCGCCCACGACGCTGGCGACAAGGGCCCCTACAAGCACTACATGCTCAAGGAGATCTACGAGCAGCCGGCCGCCATCCGCCGCACCCTCGAAGGTCGCCTGAGCCATGGCGCTGTGGTCGCCGAAACCTTCGGTGAGCGCGCCGCCGAGCTGTTCGCCGGGGTCAAGCATGTGCAGATCGTCGCCTGTGGTACCAGCTACCACGCCGGCATGGTCGCCCGTTACTGGTTTGAAGGGGTGGCGGGCATCAGCTGCAACGTTGAGATCGCCTCCGAGTTCCGC
>JAGOCY010000021.1 GCA_017998495.1 Corallincola sp. | reverse complement strand
CCATACTTGAGGGCATTGTCGACGAGATTAGTCAGACAGCGCTTGAGGGCCAGCGGTTTGCCGCGCAGGGGTCGGCAGCCACCGTTGATAGTGAGCTGCTCTGGTTGCGCCAGATCGCTGCGCAGCTGTTGCAACAGCAGGCCGATATCCACAGGTTCGATGTTCTCGTGAATATCTGTCTCTTTAACGCACTGCAAAGCCCCTTTGACCAGCAGTTCCAGCTCATCCAGATTGCGCAGCAAGTTATGCCGCTGCTCGTCGTCATCGAGCAGTTCCACCCGCAGTCGCAAACGGGTGATGGGGGTTTTAAGGTCGTGGGAGATGCTGGAGAACAGCTGAGCCCGATCCTGAATGTAACGGTCGAGCTGGCGCTGCATGGCGTTGAGGGCGCGCGCCGCTTCGCGTACCTCGTTGGGACCCTGCTCGGGAATGGGCGCGGCCTCGCGCTGGGCCCCAAGGTCGCGGGCGGCCTTGACCAGCCGCCTCAGCGGCCGGGCTACCCAGCGCGACAGCAGGGCGGCGGCCGCCAGCAACAGTACCGCAGTGAGACTGAACAGCAGCAGGTCGCGCGGGTTGAGATAGTTGTCATCCAGCGGCAGTAGCGGCATCGGCAGCAACGCCGCCAGATAGAGCCACTGATGGTCGGCCAGTTGGATCTGGGTTACCAGAATAGGGGGATCAAGCGGATGCAGGGTCAGGCTGTATTCGGCCCAGGTGGGGGGCAGATCGCCAAGCCGGGTGTTGTTGTTGAGGATGCGCAGTTCCTCGGCACTGGTGAAGATCACCTGCACATCGTGGCGGGCCCCCAACTGCTGGCGCACAGTTCCTGCCACTTCGGCCCGCACCAGATCCTGACGGGGGGTGGTCGTCAGCGCTGCCATCTGCAGCTGTTCGCTGTTGATCGAGACAAAAAAGCGGGTACCGCCGATGCTGCGCAGCTGATTGAGGACGATGTGACGGTAATCGGCAGGCAGGGCATTAAAGAAACGGGCGGTGGACGCCACCGACAGCGCCAGCGAGCGTGACACTTCGCGCAGGGTCTGCTCGTCACGGTTGACTACCTGACTACGCCATACCACCGACACCAGCGCTTGGGCGGCCAAGACGGTAGCCAGCAGAATCAGCACCATGCGCCCGAACATGGTGCGTGGCAGGAGCTGCTTAACCCTCATGGCTGACAGCGGCGGCCAGCACATAACCGCGCCCGCGCACCGTGCGGATCAGTGCCTGATCGTCACCTAGTCGCTGACGCAGGCGACTGACCTGGACATCGACGCTGCGATCGAAAGGCAGGGCGTCACGGCCATGTAATGCCTGGCAGATCTGGTCACGATCGAGGATCTGCTGAGGCTGGCTGACAAACAGGTTAAGCAGGGCGAACTCGGCGCCGGATAAGGCGACCTGGCTGCCATTTTCATGCTGTAACTGATGGCTGACCAGATCCAGATGCCAGCCGCCAAAGCGCACTGCCCGTGGCCCCAGCCCCTGACGTCGGCTGCGGCGCAACAGCGCCTTGATACGGGCGACCAGTTCTCGTGGTGAGAACGGCTTGGCCACGTAATCGTCGGCCCCCAGCTCCAGACCGATCACGCGGTCTGCTTCATCGGAGCTGGCGGTGAGCATGATGATGGGAACGTCCAGCCGGCTACGGATGCGTCGGCATAGGCTGAAGCCATCTTCGCCCGGCAGCATCACATCCAGGATCACCACGGCCGCCCGGCGCAGCAACGCCTCATCCAGACCCCGGCCATCGGCCAGTGCCGCTACGGCAAAGCCAGCCCGGCGCAGGTGCTCGCCCAGCAGATCGCGGATCTCTTCATCATCATCGACCACCACAATGGTCGGGCTTGGCAGCGGGTCAGCGTCCTGGGGTTGGGTCACGGCGATGATGGCCACGAGAACAGGTGGCAGCAGCATGCAAAAGGGCGAGGCGACAGACAATCTGCCGCAACCAACAGTGAGACGCCGGGCAAGATTCCCGCCTGCTGCTTAATCAGAGTCGAGCCGATAACCTCGGCCACGAATAGTGGTGATGCCATGGCTATCGCCCAGCCGTCGTCTTAACCGACTGATCTGGACATCAATGGTGCGATCGCCGCTGGCGGCTGGTGCTCCGGTGAGGCGGATCGCCAGCTGCTGGCGGTCAACCACCTCGCCGCGCTGGGCCAGCAGTGCCAGCAGCAGGGTCGCTTCGCCGCTGGTCAGCTGCAGCAGCTGGCCGTCATCGCCGAGCAGCTGGTGGGTGTGACCGTTGAAACGCCAACGGCCGATCCGCTGCTCGCCGTCGTTATGGCCAGCATGGCGCAACAACTGACGCATGCTGGTTAGCAGCTCGCTGGCGGAGAAGGGTTTGAGCAGGACATCGGCAAAACCGCAGGTGAGGGCGCTGCGGGTGGTGGTCAGCTGGGCCTCTTTGATCAGCATCAGCATTGGCGTGGTATAACGCTCGCGAATGCGTTGATACAGGGCTAGACCACTCTCTTCGGCATCATGCAGGTTAACCACGATAAAACTGGCCATGGCCAGCAGTTGATCGCTGAGTGCCTGGCCATCGGCGAGCGTACAGACACTGTGGCCGAGGCGATGCAGCAGATCGGCGATCAGATCCCGAACCTGTTGATCATGGTCGACGACCAGAACCTGCAGTGCGGCAGAACTGTCCATGTACTCGACAACAACGGCAGTGGCGGCAACCGGCGAGTGTGGGCAGCCTAAGTTGGACAAACAATCGCCACCATCGGGATCTGTGAGGCATGAGTCATTTTTTGCGCTGGCAGCTGGCCGACAGCGAGTTGCTCTATTGGCCCGGGTTTATGGCCCGGGATCGCGCGGCGTCGCTGCTGCAGCAGCTGCTTGAACAGGGGCAGTGGCAGCAACCGCAGATCCGTATCTACGGCCGCCAGGTGGCCATTCCCCGCCGCCAGTGGTGGATGGGTGATGCCGAGGCCCGCTATCGCTACTCTGCCACCCTGTTTGAGCCGGACCCTTGGCATCCGGCAGTAGCGGCTGTCGCTGCTGAGGTGGGCGAGGCCTGTGGCCAGCGCTTTAACAGCGTGCTTGTCAATCTGTACCGTTCCGGCGCCGATCATATGGGCTGGCACAGCGATGATGAGCCGGAACTGGGTGAGCGGCCAGTGATTGCATCGCTGTCGCTGGGAGCCAGCCGCCGTTTTCTGCTGCGTCACAAGCATCTCGGATGCCGTTTTGAGTTGCCGCTGGCCAGTGGCGACCTGCTGGTGATGGCCGGAGACACCCAGCGTTGCTGGTCTCACGCCTTGCCAAAAGAGGCGCGGGTCGAGCATCCCCGTATAAACTTGACCTTCAGAACCATCGTCAGCCCCGCTACAGGTTAACCACATGAGTGTCGCCCAGCGTATCGAGCAGAAACTACAGCAGTTGTCGCCCCAGTTCCTGGAGGTGATCAATGAGAGCCATCGCCACAACGTGCCGCTGGGCAGCGAAACCCATTTCAAGCTGGTGCTGGTCTGCGCCTGCTTTGACGGTCAGCGCCTGCTGCAGCGTCACCGCGCCGTCAACACTATTTTGGCGGAAGAGCTGGCGGGGCCGGTGCATGCCTTGGCGCTACACACTTACACCCCGGCGGAGTGGCAGGCCAGTGTGGGTGCTGTCCCGTTGTCGCCCAAATGCCGTGGTGGCCTGCTGCGCGACGGTGGCGAAGATGTGCTTGCCGCCATGGTTGTGGATCAGCCATGAGCGAAGCGGGCGGCCCATCACGTTCCAGTGGACGGAGCTAACACTTTGCCAGACTGAACTTAATCTGCCGGGATGGTTGGGTTAGAATCCCGACTGTTTCGTTCAAGCTTGGGAGCGGTTGAGCCCCCCTGTGGCGTACGTTGTCGCTGCTACGGAGCTCGGCCGTTCGTGACCATACTGCCCAATAACGACACGCGAGTAGCTATGATCAAAATCAGAAAGGGGCTGGACCTGCCCATTGCGGGCGCACCGCAGCAGGTCATTCACAGTGGCCCCGCTCTTACCCACGTCGCCCTGCTTGGCAACGACTATGTCGGGCTACGCCCGACCATGTTGGTGCGCGAGGGCGATCTGGTAGGTAAGGGCCAGCCACTATTCGAAGACAAAAAGAACCCCGGCGTGCTCTTTACTGCGCCAGCGGCTGGTGAGGTGGTGGCCATCAATCGTGGCGACAAGCGCTCGCTGCTGTCGGTAGTGATCCGCTTGAGTGGTGATGACGCTGAGCGCTTTGAGCAGTTCGAGCCAGGCCAACTGGCCAGCCTCGATGAGGCGTTGGTGCGTGCCCAGCTGCAGCGCTCCGGGCTGTGGACGGCGTTGCGCACCCGGCCGTTTTCGCGGGTGCCAGCGGCGGATGCCAAACCACGGGCGATCTTTATCAACGCCATGGACAGTAACCCGCTGGCCGCCGACCCGGCTACGGTGATCACCGGTCACGAAGCGGCGTTTGCATCAGGGGTTGCGGTTCTCAGCCGGCTGACCGAAGGCAAACTCTATGTGTGCAAGAAAGCGGGTTCAGCCGTACCCAACGTCAGCCTGCCGCGGGTTGAAACCCACGAATTTAGTGGCCCTCATCCGGCTGGCCTGGTCGGCACCCACATTCACTTCTTGGAACCGGTCAACGCTCACAAATCAGTGTGGCATCTGAACTACCAGGACTGTATTGCCATTGGCCAGCTGTTCACAACCGGCCAGCTTAACAGCGAACGGGTGATTGCCCTGGCGGGCCCACAGGTCAAGCAGCCGCGCCTGTTGCGCACCCTGCTGGGCGCGGCCATTGATGAGCTGACCGCCACTGAGCTGGCTGATGGCGATAACCGCGTGATCAGCGGCTCGGTGCTGGCAGGTAACACTGCCGAAGGGCCGGTGGCTTATCTGGGCCGTTACCATCTGCAGGTCACGGCGCTGGCGGAAGGTTATGACAAGGAGTTCATCGGCTGGTTGAAGCCAGGCAGCGACAAGTTCTCCCTGACCCGGGCGTTTTTGTCTCACCTTTTCCCTGCCAAGCGCTTTGCCTTCACCACCACCACCGGTGGCAGTGATCGGGCGATGGTGCCCATCGGTATGTACGAGCGGGTGATGCCGCTTGACCTGCTGCCAACCCTGTTGCTGCGCGATCTGCTGTCTGGCGATGTCGACAGCGCTCAGGAGCTGGGGTTACTGGAACTGGATGAAGAAGACCTGGCGCTCTGCACCTTCGTCTGTCCGGGCAAGTACGAGTACGGCAGTTACCTGCGCACCTGCCTGAACCAGATTGAGAAGGAGGGCTGACATGGGGCTGAAGAGCTTTTTTGAGAAGATCGAACCGCACTTCGAAACGGGCGGCCGCTATGAAAAGTGGTATGCCCTGTTTGAAGCGGCGTACACCATCTTCTACACGCCGGGCAAAGTCACCGGCAAGAACACCCATGTGCGGGATTTCCTCGATCTCAAACGGATGATGATCACCGTCTACCTGGCGTTGTGGCCGGCAATGCTGTGGGGCTGGTTCAACATCGGCCAGCAGGCCAATTTGGCGCTGGCTGCTGGCTATCAGCTGCCGGATGCCTGGCAGGTGGGCTTGTTCCATCTGTTGGGGGGGCAGCTGGGTGGCGACGCGGGCTGGGGCAGCATGATGCTCTACGGTGCCTGTTGGGCGCTGCCGATCTATCTGACAGTATTTGTTGTCGGCGGCTTCTGGGAGGTGCTCTTTGCCTCAGTGCGCAAGCATGAGATCAACGAAGGCTTTTTCGTCTCCTCCATCCTTTTTGCCCTGATCGTGCCGCCGTCGCTGCCGCTGTGGCAGGCAGCACTGGGGATCACCTTCGGTATCGTTGTCGCCAAAGAGGTCTTTGGTGGTACCGGGCGTAACTTCCTGAATCCGGCGCTGGCGGGGCGTGCCTTCCTGTTCTTCGCTTACCCGGCGCAGATCAGCGGTGACGCTGTGTGGACGGCGGTAGACGGGTTCTCCGGTGCTACGGCGCTGTCGATTGCCGCCCAGGCCGATCCAGCATTGGGGGCTGTGCAGGCGCTGGCCAACGCCGGCATTACCTGGATGGATGCCTTCCTCGGCAATATCCAGGGCTCCATCGGTGAGGTCTCAACCCTGATGCTGCTGATCGGCGGCGCCATCATTATCTACGCCCGCATCGCTAGCTGGCGCATCGTGGTCGGGGTGTTGGTGGGCATGATCGCCACCACCTGGCTGTTTAATCTGATCGGCTCGACCACCAATCCATTGTTTGCGCTGCCTTGGTACTGGCATCTGGTATTGGGTGGTTTTGCCATCGGCTGGCTGTTCATGGCGACCGATCCGGTGTCGGCCTCCTTCACCAACACCGGTCGCTATGCCTATGGCGCGCTGATTGGTGTCATGGTGATCATGATTCGGGTGGTTAACCCCGCTTACCCGGAGGGGATGATGCTGGCCATCCTCTTTGCCAACCTGTTTGCGCCGCTGTTCGACTACTTTGTGGCGCAGTCCAACATCAAGCGGAGACAGGCACGGTATGTCTAACTCTAATGATTCATTCAGCAAGACCATGCTCGTGGTGGTCGCCTCCTGTCTGGTGTGCGCTCTGGTGGTTTCAGTCGCAGCGGTGTCGCTGCGGCCACAACAGCTGACGCAGCGGGCACTGGACAAGCAGCGCAATATTCTGGCCGCTGCAGGGATCACCGCTCCTGAGGGCAAGATCCCCGAGATCTATAACAAACATATCGAAGCCAAGGTGATTGACCTGGCTAGCGGTGAGTATGTTGACGAGGTTGATCCCAACACTTTTGATCAGCGCAAGGCGGTCAAACAGAAGGCCTTTGCCAAGCCGGTGCCGCCGGAGGCTGATGTCGCCGGGGTGCGAACCGTCAGTCGCCTGGCCAGTGTCTATATCGCTCATGATGAGAGCGGTGCGGTATCCAGCTATGTGATCCCGGTTCATGGCCAAGGGCTGTGGTCGACCATGTATGCCTTCCTGGCCATTCAGCCCGACGGGGTGACAGCCCGCTCCGTGGTCTATTACGACCAAGGGGAGACTCCGGGGTTGGGCGGCGAAGTGGTCAATCCGCTGTGGATCGCCCAGTGGGATGGCAAGAAGCTGTTCAACGAGCAGGGTGAGGTGGCGTTGACGGTGCTCAAGTCAACCGCGGACCCTAATGATCCCAACTTCGCTTATCAAATCGATGGCCTGGCCGGTGCCACCCTGACCAGTAAAGGGGTGCACAACTCCTTTGCCTTCTGGTTGGGTGAGTATGGCTTTGGGCCTTTCCTTGCCAAGCTGCGTCAAGGAGCCAATAACCATGGCTGATACCAAAGAGATCAAGAACACGCTGTTCGGGCCGATCGTTGCCAATAACCCCATCACCCTGCAGGTGCTGGGGGTTTGCTCGGCGCTGGCGGTCACCTCCAAGCTGGAAACGGCAGTGGTGATGAGCATCGCCCTGACCCTGGTCACCGGCTTCTCCAGCCTGTTTGTGTCGATGATCCGCAACCATATCCCCAGCAGCGTACGCATCATCGTGCAGATGACCATCATCGCCTCGCTGGTGATCGTGGTGGACCAGATCCTCAAGGCTTATGCCTATGAGATCAGTAAACAGCTGTCGGTGTTTGTCGGCCTGATCATCACCAACTGTATTGTTATGGGCCGTACCGAAGCCTATGCGATGAAGAGCCCGCCGCTGATGAGCTTCATCGATGGCATCGGCAATGGTCTTGGTTACTCCGCCATCCTGTTGCTGGTCGGCTTCATCCGTGAGTTGCTGGGTTCAGGCTCTATTTTCGGTATCGAAGTGCTGCAGCTCACCAGCAATGGTGGCTGGTATCTCAGCAATGGCCTGTTGCTGTTGCCGCCTTCGGCATTTTTCATCATCGGTTTGATCATCTGGGCCGTGCGCACCTGGCGCCCGGAACAGGTAGAGCCGAAGGAGTAAGCGATGGAACACTATATTTCACTGCTGGTGCGGGCCGTGTTTGTTGAGAACATGGCGCTGGCCTTCTTTCTCGGCATGTGTACCTTCCTGGCGGTTTCTAAAAAAGTAAAAACCGCACTGGGCCTGGGCGTGGCCGTGGTAGTGGTGTTGACCATTTCGGTGCCCGTTAACCAGGTGGTCTACCAGTACATTCTCAAAGAGGGCGCCTTGGCCTGGGCGGGGCTGCCCGAGGCGGATCTGTCATTCCTCGGCTTTATCACTTACATCGGTGTCATTGCGGCGCTGGTGCAGGTGCTGGAGATGGCTCTCGATAAATATTTCCCACCGCTTTACAACGCCCTCGGCATCTTCCTGCCGCTGATCACGGTGAACTGCGCCATTTTTGGCGGCGTATCATTCATGGTGCAGCGTGAGTATGCCTTTGGTGAAAGCGTTGTTTATGGCTTTGGTGCCGGCCTTGGCTGGATGTTGGCCATCGTTGCCCTGGCCGGGATCCGCGAAAAGATGAAATACGCGGATGTACCCGATGGCCTGCGCGGTCTGGGTATCACTTTTATCACTGCAGGGCTGATGGCTCTCGGCTTCATGTCGTTCTCCGGCGTGCAGCTGTAACACCACAGAGGATCTGAACTTATGCAAGAGATTGTTCTCGGTGTGGTGATGTTCACCCTGATCGTGGTGGTGCTGGTGCTGTTCATTCTGGCGGCCAAGGCCAAGCTGGTCAGCAGTGGTGCGATCACCATCGCCATCAACGATGATCCCGCCAAAACCATCACCTCCAGCGCCGGTAATAAACTGCTCGGTGCCTTGGCGGATAACGGTATTTTCGTGTCGTCGGCCTGTGGCGGTGGTGGCTCCTGCGGCCAGTGCCGGGTGGTGATCAAAGAGGGGGGCGGCGATATCCTGCCCACCGAATTGTCACACATCAGCAAGAAAGAGGCGCGTGAAGGCTGTCGTCTGGCCTGCCAGGTGGCGGTTAAGCAGGACATGAAAATCGAGCTCCATGAAGAGGTGTTCGGGATCAAGAAGTGGGAATGTGAGGTTATCTCCAACGATAACGTCGCGACCTTCATTAAAGAGCTGAAACTCAAGATTCCCGAAGGCGAAGCGGTGCCCTTCCGTGCTGGTGGCTATATCCAGATTGAGGCGCCAGCTCACCATATCAAGTTCGCCGACTTTGATATTGAAGAGCAGTATCGCGGCGACTGGGAGCGCTTTGGTTTCTTCAAGATTGAATCCAAGGTCGATGAGCCAGTGGTGCGCGCCTATTCGATGGCCAACTATCCGGAAGAAGCGGGCATCATCATGCTCAACGTGCGTATCGCTACGCCACCGCCGGGTAATCCCAAGGCCCCCCCTGGCAAGATGTCCTCCTACATCTGGAGTCTGAAGCCAGGTGACAAGGTGACCATCTCCGGGCCCTTTGGTGAGTTCTTCGCCAAGGATACCAACGCCGAGATGGTGTTTATCGGTGGTGGTGCGGGCATGGCGCCGATGCGCAGCCATATCTTCGATCAGCTGCGTCGCCTGAAAAGCCAGCGCAAGATCAGCTTCTGGTACGGTGCCCGTTCCAAACGCGAGATGTTCTATGTCGAGGACTTCGACATGCTGCAGGCGGAGAATCCCAACTTCCAGTGGCATGTGGCTCTTTCCGATCCGCAGCCCGGCGACAACTGGACCGGCTACACCGGCTTCATCCATAACGTGCTGTTCGAGAATTACCTCAAGAACCATGATGCGCCTGAGGACTGTGAGTTCTACATGTGTGGCCCGCCAGTGATGAACGCGGCGGTGATCAACATGCTCAAGAGTCTCGGCGTGGAAGAGGAAAACATCCTCCTCGATGACTTTGGTGGCTGATCAGTGCCGATGCTGCAGTACCTCAAACCAGCCCTGATCGGGCTGGTTTTTTTCATCACTGCCTGTGAGCAGCCAGTACAGCAACAGCCGTTGCTGCAGTTGTCCGGCCCGACCATGGGTAGCAGTTACCACCTGAGCCTGGTAGCGCCTGCTGAGGGGCTGCCGCTAGACGCCCAGCAGCAGGTTGAGCGGGTGCTGGCCGAGATTGACCAGCAATTTTCCACCTGGCGTGATGACTCCGAACTGGCGCGCTTTAACCAGCAGCAGACGACAGAGCCTGTTGCCGTGTCTGCCGAGCTGGTGGTGGTGGCCCAGGAGGCCCTGCGTCTAGGCCAGTTGAGCCATGGCGCCCTCGATGTCACGGTCGGCCCCTTGCTTAAGCTGTGGGGTTTTGACCGCCATCAACAGCCACAAAACCTACCTGATGATGCTGCTATTGCCTCCGCCCGAGCCTTGACTGGGCTGGACAAGTTACTGGTTACCGATGCCACCCTGGCCAAGCGGCTGCCTCAGCTCAGCCTGGACTTCTCCGCACTGGTGGCAGGC
>JAGOCY010000376.1 GCA_017998495.1 Corallincola sp. | reverse complement strand
GCGAATAACCCCGAAAACCGGCGGTTGACAGGGGTTGGGCAATCTTGGAGGCTGTCAGGTCCGTAAGCACGGATGTACTTTTAGTCCGGTTCTATCTTTTGGGCGGGTATTGACAATGACAAAAGCGCCACACAGCGACCAGGCGGGTCAGGGTGAGCTGATGCTCTCCGGCGCGCAGATGGTGTGCCAGAGCCTTTCTGACCTTGGGGTTAAACACATTTTTGGTTACCCCGGTGGCTCGGTACTGGATATCTATGATGCCCTCTTCCAGCACGGCGACATTGAGCACATTCTGGTGCGCCATGAGCAGGCTGCGGTGCATGCGGCAGATGCCTACTCGCGGGCGACCGGCAAGGTGGGGGTGTGTCTGGTGACCTCCGGCCCCGGTGCCACCAATACCCTGACCGGTATCGCCACCGCCTATATGGATTCTGTGCCGCTGGTGGTGCTGTCAGGCAACGTGCCGACCTACCTCATCGGTAACGACGCCTTCCAGGAAAACGACATGATCGGCTGCTCACGCCCGATCGTGAAACACAGCTTCCTGTGCAAAAAGGCCGAGGATATTCCGGCCGCCATTGCCAAGGCGTTCTACATCGCCGCGACCGGCCGCCCCGGTCCGGTGGTGGTGGATCTGCCCAAAGATACCCAGAACCCGGCGCTGAAGTTTCCCTACCACCTGCCGCGCGACATCAAGCTGCGCAGCTACAACCCGACGGTTAAGGGCCACGGCCGCCAGATCAAGAAGGCGCTGGAGACCCTGCTGGCCGCCAAGCGCCCGGTGATCTATGTCGGCGGTGGCGCCATCGCCTGCGACGCGGCGCCGCTGGTGACCCGTTTTGCCGAGCTGGTGGGGATGCCGGTGACCTGCACTCTGATGGGGCTGGGCGCCTTCCCGGGCACCCACAAGCAGTCGCTGGGGATGCTGGGCATGCATGGCACCCTGGAAGCCAACAAGGCGATGCATAACAGCGACTGTATCCTCGCCATTGGTGCCCGCTTTGATGACCGGGTGACCAACAACGTCGCCAAGTTCTGCCCGCAGGCCACTATCCTGCACATCGATATTGATCCGACCTCGATCTCGAAGACGGTCACCGCTCATGTGCCAATCGTCGGCTCGGTGGACCATGTGCTGCAGCAGATGCTCGATGAGCTGGAAGCTCACCCGGTGCGTCCCAATGAAGCGGCGCTGGGCGAATGGTGGCAGACCATTAACGGCTGGCGGGCGCGCAAGTGCTTGGCCTATGCCGACAGCACCGAGACCATCAAACCGCAGAAGGTGATCGAGGTGCTCTATAAGGTCACCCAGGGCGATGCCTACATCACCTCCGACGTCGGTCAGCATCAGATGTTTGCTGCCCTCTATTACCCGTTCGCCAAGCCACGGCGCTGGATCAACTCCGGCGGCCTCGGCACCATGGGTTTCGGCCTGCCGGCGGCAATGGGGGTGCAGAAGGCGTTCCCTGAGGCGGTGGTGGCCTGTGTCACCGGCGACGGCTCGATCCAGATGAATATTCAGGAGCTCTCCACCTGCCTGCAGTATGGGCTGCCGGTCAAGATCATCAGCCTTAACAATGCCCAGCTGGGCATGGTTAAGCAGTGGCAGGACATGTTCTATTCCAACCGCCACAGCCACTCCTACATGGAGTCGATGCCGGACTTCGTCAAACTGGCCGAGGCCTATGGTCATGTCGGTATGCGCGTCACCGATCCGGCCGATCTGGAGCGGGCGATGAGTGAAGCCTTCGCCATGAAGGACCGGCTGGTGTTTATGGACATTCATGTGGATCAGGCGGAACACGTCTACCCGATGCAGATCAAGTTCGGGGCGATGGATGACATGTACCTGTCCAAGACGGAGAGAACCTGATGCGCCGTATCCTGTCGATTCTGCTGGAAAACGAAGCCGGTGCCCTGTCGCGCATCGTTGGCCTGTTTTCCCAGCGTGGTTACAACATCGAAACCCTGACGGTGGCGCCGACCCAGGACGAGAGCCTGTCACGCATCACTATCACTACTCGTGGTGATGAGCGGGTGCTGGAGCAGATCACCAAGCAGGTCAACAAGCTGGTGGATGTACTCAAGATCACTGACCTGACCGAGGGGGCCCACATCGAGCGCGAGCTGATGCTGATCAAGCTACGCGCCCAGGGGGCCAAGCGGGAAGAGATCAAGCGTACTGCCGACATCTTCCGTGGCCAGATCGTCGATGTCACTCCGACCATCTACACCGTGCAGTTGACCGGCCCTAGTGACAAGCTGGATGCCTTTATCGAAGCGGTACGCGATGTCACCGAGATTGTCGAGACGGTGCGTTCCGGCGTTTCCGGCATCGCCCGTGGCGAGCGTTCGCTGGGGGTTTGAGTTGACCGTGGCACCCGAGTGCTAACCCGACAAGCCGGCATAATGCCGGCTTGTCTGTTTGTGGCAGTAAAGGCAGGGAGTAGGGGCGATGGGGGACTTTCGTGACGCCGTGGTGGCGGCCTGGCAAATCGGCGGCAGTGGCCGTCAGTGGCAGCCGTCGGAGCTAAGCCGCGAGTTGCCAGCCGAGCCGCTGTGGCTGCATCTGGATCGCGCCGCCCCCGGGCTGGAAGAGTGGTTACAGCGGGTGGCGCTGGTGCCGGAAGCGGCGGTCAGCGGTCTGCTCGACGAAGATACCCGGCCGCGCATGGAGATCTACGGCGATGGCGTGATGCTGATCCTGCGCGGGGTTAACGCCACCGATGGCCAGGGCCACCATGAGATGGTGTCGCTGCGGCTGTGGATCACGCCGCGCTGCCTGATCACCCTGCGTAAGCGCTCGCTGTCGAGCATCCGCGCGGTGCGCCAGCGCTATGAAGAGGGGCGTGGCGCCCAACACATAGGCGCGTTGCTGCTGGCCC
>JAGOCY010000375.1 GCA_017998495.1 Corallincola sp. | reverse complement strand
GGGAAGTGACTATGTGGATTTCATCGGCGGCATCGCCACCAATGCCCTGGGTCATTGCCATCCGCGTCTGCAGCAGGCGCTGACCACCCAGGCCTCCCAGCTGTGGCACTCTTCCAACTATTTCACCAGCCTGCCGGCACTGCGCCTGGCCCGCCAGCTGGTGGATCTGACCTTTGCCGAACGGGTGTTCTTCGCCAACTCCGGGGCCGAGGCCAATGAGGCCGCGCTCAAGCTGGCCCGGCGCTATGCCCAGGATCACCATGGTGACGACAAGGTGCAGATCATCGCCTGTCTGCAGGCCTTTCATGGCCGCACCTTCTTTACCGTCAGCACGGGCGGCCAGCCGCAGTATGCCGATGGTTTTGGCCCCAAGCCGGCGGCCATCGACCATGTGCCGTTCAACGATCTGGAGGCGCTGCGCGCCCTGATCTCCAGCCGCACCTGTGCCGTCATCGTCGAGCCGATTCAGGGCGAGGGTGGGGTCACCCCGGCTAGCCACGATTACCTTGAAGGGGTGCGGGCGCTCTGCGATCAGCATCAGGCGCTGCTGATCTTTGATGAGGTGCAAACGGGTAACGGCCGCACCGGCGATCTCTTTGCCTACATGGGTTATGGCGTGGTGCCTGACATCCTGACCACGGCCAAGGGGCTGGGCGGCGGTTTCCCCATCGGCGCCATGCTCACCACCGCCCAGGTCGCGGCCAGCTTCAAACCCGGCACCCATGGCACCACCTTTGGTGGCAACCCCTTGGCCTGCGCCGTGGCCTCGGCCCTGCTTGACGAAGTGAGCCAGCCGGAGCTGCTGGCCGGGGTGCGGCGGCGGGAACAGCTGCTGCGTGAGCATCTGGGGCGCATCAACAGCCGTTTTGGCCTGTTTGCCGAGGTGCGCGGCAAGGGCTGCCTGCTCGGCGCGGTGCTGGCCGACCGTTGGCAGGGGCGCGCCCGCGAACTGCTCGACGCCGCCGTTGGCGAGGGGGTGATGGTGCTGATGGCCGGCCCCAATGTGCTGCGCCTGGCGCCGGCGCTCAATATCCCGCAGGGTGATATCGACGATGGCATGGCGCGGCTGGAACGGGCCATCGCCCGGCTGGCGGGCTGACCATGCTGGTGGTCCGCCCCATCCGCGCCGGTGATTACGAGTCGCTGCTCGATATCGCCCGTGAGAGTGGGGTGGGCTTTACCTCGTTGCCGATCAACGAGGCGATTCTGCGCCGACGCATTGAGCATTCACTGCATGCCTTTGCTGCTGACATCCAGCAGCCGGCGGGCGAGGGCTATCTGTGCGTGGTGGAGGATAGCGCCAGCGGCACCATTGTTGGCACCACCGGCATCGAGTCAGCCGTTGGCCTCAGCGCCCCCTTCTACCACTACCATCTGGCCAAGGTGGTGCATGCCTCGCGGGCACTGGGAGTGCATAACGTCATCGATCTGCTGACCCTGTGTAACGACTACACCGGCAGCTCCGAGATCTGCACCCTCTATCTACGCCCGGCGTGGCGCGGCAGCGTCAACGGCCGGCTGGCGTCGCGCAGCCGCTTCCTGCTGATGGCCGAGCACCCTGAGCGCTTTAGCCAGACGGTGATCGCTGAGATGCGCGGCGTCTCCGATGAGGATGGTCGTTCGCCATTCTGGCAGTGGCTGCAGGAGCACTTTTTCCGCATCGACTTTCCGACCGCCGACTACCTCACCGGCATTGGCCACAAAGGTTTTATCGCCGAGCTGATGCCCAAGTATCCGATCTACGTCAGCCTGCTCAGTGCCGCGGCCCAGGCGGTGATTGGCCAGGTTCACCCGCATACGGTGCCGGCGCTCAAGCTGCTGGAGGCGGAGGGCTTTGTCAGCCGCGGTTATGTCGATATTTTCGATGCGGGGCCGACGGTCGAATGCCCGCTGCGCTTTATCCGTACCGTGCGCCGCAGTCGGCGACTGGCGTGGCAGATTGGCGAGGTTGGGAATGGCGAGCCGATGCTGCTGGCCAATACCCGCCTGCAGCAGTTTCGCTGTGTGGCGGCGCCAGCGCGGATTGAGGATGAGCGGCTGGTGCTGGCGGCGGCTACGGCGCGGCTGTTGTTGCTGGATGAGGGCGAAGCGGTGCGTTGCAGCCCGCTGGTACGTTGACGCGGCGGGTGACAACCGGGGGAGTAATGATGAGCGAGCAGACCCACCTGATTGATGGCCAGTGGTGGCGTGGCCATGGCGAGCCCTTCGCGTCACGCAATCCGGCCAGTGGCGAGGTGATCTGGCAGGGCTGTGCCGCCACCGCTGTGGATGTGGCTGCGGCCGTGACCGCGGCCCGCGCTGCCAGCTATGACTGGGCCAATCGCGAGCTGGGTGAGCGCATCGCCCTGCTGCGTCGCTTCGGTGAACAGGTGGCTGGCGCCAAAGAGACGCTGGCGCTGGTGATCGCCCGCGAGAGTGGTAAACCGCTGTGGGAGAGCCGCACCGAGGTCGCGGCCATAGTTGCCAAGATCGACATCTCGATTCGTGCCCAGCTGCAGCGCAGCGGCCAGTATGAGAGTGACATCAGCGGCGGCCGGGTGGTGACCCGCCATCGGCCGCACGGGGTGCTGGCAGTGATCGGGCCCTTCAACTTTCCGGGTCATCTGCCCCACAGCCATATCATTCCGGCGCTGCTGGCCGGCAATACTCTGGTGTTCAAGCCGAGCCAGCACGGCGCCATGACCGGCGAGGAGATCGCCCGGCTGTGGCAGCAGGCCGGCCTGCCCGATGGCGTCTTCAACCTGCTGCAGGGTGGCCCGGAAACCGGTCAGGCGCTGGTGGCGGCCGACGTCGACGGGGTGCTCTTTACCGGCAGCACCGCCACTGGTGAGGCGATCCACCGCCAGTTTGGCGGCCGCCCCGACAAGCTGCTGGTGCTGGAGATGAGCG
>JAGOCY010000374.1 GCA_017998495.1 Corallincola sp. | reverse complement strand
CAGCAGAATACGGGCGATGTCGAAGGTGTCGGCGCGTGGTTCGGCCATAGTGGCACGCAAGGCATCGTGATTGAGGGTGATGCGCATATAGCCAAGTAGTTCGCCCTCGCCAGCAGCACGGATATTGCCAATATAAGGAGCGATGCGCTGTTCGCCCAACGCCGGTTCATGGCCACCAAATCCCAGTAATTCAGCCAGCTTCAGTGCCCCTTTTGACTGGGCCACGGTTTCGCCATCACTGTTATAGAGGGTGGCATCGATAATGAATGGATCGGATGCCAGGTTGTTGACCAGCGCTTCGCCACTGTTGCTGTCACGGTTTTCTAGGGCCCGACTGGCTGCCAGCGCCGCTTGTTGGGTGAGTACCCGCGCCATGACTCGTGCTTGCTGATCCAGCACGGCATTGCCATGTGCGGTGGTGTAGACAAAAAGCTGCAGCAAGCCTGCCAACATGGCTACGGCCAGCACTAGATAACGCAGGCGTGGACGTCGGCCTGGTTGGATGGATTGCCCGCTGGCCACAGCCGCGATGCTTTGGCCAGAACTGTCATTGCTGCTCACCAAGCCTCCTGTGCCATTGCAGCGCTGTAACCGCGCCCGTACCATACCGGCACGAATCAGCCATTCCATGTCAGTCAGAAGGTAATCAGGCGTGCAGCAGTCGGCAACTCTTTTTGTGGCAATCAGTGACGGTGACGACGCACCGTTGTGGCGGGCGCTGAGCAAGCACGGCGAGCCATTCGAGGTGCGTGAACTGCGCGCTGTCGCAGGCGGCATCCAGCTGCAGTTAGCCGGTACTCAGGCCTGTGCTGGGGTTCTGGAGGAGGATGGCGCTCAGGCTGATGCTGCTGAATCTGAACCTCTGGTGGCCAGCCACCGGCTACTGCTATCGGCCTGCCAGCTCACGGCGGACACCTTGTTGCAGCTGTGCGACTGGCTCAGACCGCGAGCAACCTTGGTGGACATTGGGCTGGTTCGCAGCCTGCTCGACGGGCACAGTGCGGCGGCGGTGCAGTTACTGCTGCAGGCGCCGCAGTTTGGGCGCGAGGCATTGGAGCCATTGGCCGCCGCGCTGGCGGCAGACTTGAATCTGATCGCCATGGTGCCGCAGTTGGCCCAGCCGGGTGTGCTGTTGATGGATATGGACTCGACTGCCATTCAGATTGAGTGCATTGACGAGATTGCCAAGCTGGCAGGCGTCGGTGAACAGGTGGCGGCTGTGACCGAATTGGCCATGCAGGGTAAGCTGGATTTCAGCGAGAGCCTGCGTGCACGCGTAGCTACCCTCAAGGGGCATCCGGTTTCCATTCTGAGCAAGGTTGCGGCAGCCATTCCCATCACCCCGGGCTTACCGCAGCTGATCGCAGCCTTGCATCAGCGTGGCTGGCAGGTGGGCATTGTCTCTGGTGGCTTTACCTTCTTTACTGAGCGGCTGAAGCCTCAGCTTGGGCTGGATTTCACCCATGCCAACACGCTGGGGATCGATGGCGAGCAGCTCAGTGGCGTGGTCATCGGTGAGATCGTCGATGCCGCAGTCAAGGAGCGGACGTTGCGTGAATGGGCCGAATCACTAGGTCTGGATCTGAGCCAAACCGTGGCCGCTGGTGATGGTGCTAATGACCTGAAGATGCTGGCAGCCGCGGGTCTTGGCGTCGCTTTCCATGCCAAGCCGGTGGTGCGGGCCCAGGCTGCCGCGGCCATTAATAGCGGCGGTATCGAAGCTATCTACTACTTGTTGGCTGATACCCGCGATCTGCTATGAGCCAGCTAGCCCCGGTTCTGGACCACTCTTATCTGGGTCTAGATGGCGAGCAACTACACATTGCCCGCTGGTTGCCGGCCGGGGAGATCAGAGCCACGGCGCTGTTGCTGCATGGTTCGCTGGCGAATGGCCGTAGTTTTTACAGCCACTCCGGGCGTGGCCTGGCGCCCTTCCTGGCTCGTCACGGCATCGCCTGCTATGTGCCGGATCTGCGTGGCCGTGGGCGTAGCACGCCGACGCTGTCACGTCATTCCCGTCATGGCCAGTGGGAAACGGTGGTTGTTGATATTCCTGCTTTGCACGCTTGGGTTCGCCAGTGTCACCCCGATCTGCCCGTGCACTGGCTGGGCCATTCCTGGGGTGGGGTGATGATGGTCGCGGCCCTGGCGCGGCAACCACAACTTGCGGCGGATGTGGCCTCGCTGACGCTGTTGGCAAGCAAGCGCCGGCTGTTACAACGCTCGCTTGCCTACCACCTGCAGGTGAATGTGATCTGGCGGGGGCTGGCCAGGGCGGTGGCTGCCGTGGTGGGTTATCTGCCTGCCCGTGCGCTCAGGATCGGGGCTGACAATGAAACCCGGCTGTCACTGAGCGAAACTTATCCGTGGTTGAAGGCGGGCCCTTGGCGCGATCCGCGCGATGGTTTTGATTACAGCAGTGCGCTGGCTCGCTTGCGTTTGCCTCGCTGCTGGCTGTTGGCGGCTCAAGACGATCCGGTGCTAGGCCATCCCGCGGACGTACGTCGTCTGGCTGATGAGCTACCGGGGCCTGTGCGCTACAGCATTCATGGGCGCGCCCATGGCGGGCTACAGGATTACAGCCATATCGGCTTGCTGATTCACCCGGATGCTGAGCGCGACCACTTTCCGCAGATCCTGGCCTGGCTGAATAGCGATGTGGATGTCAATAGCCCCTGATCAGGGGCTTTCTGGTTCGACGTTGCTGGCGGCTTCAGGGTTCAGCACCGCCTGATGGCGGGCCAGCACTTCGGCGGTGATATCCATCACTTCCCCAACCCCCACAACTGCCCACAGCTCCGCCTCCAACGGCTTGGCCCGGTGGATGGCGTATTGGCTGATATAGGTCAGCTCATCGTTGATGAACTCGGTATCGGGTCTGGAAGCGGCAC
>JAGOCY010000373.1 GCA_017998495.1 Corallincola sp. | reverse complement strand
CAGTATCCCAGCCTGACCACTGAGGTGGTAGGCGAGTCGCAGATGGCCGAAATCGGCATGCACTGCTATCTGGCGGTGGGCCGTGGCTCCGACAACGAATCGATGATGACCATCATCCGCCACAACGGTGGCAAGCCCGGCGACAAGCCGCTGGTGCTGGTAGGCAAGGGGCTGACCTTCGATTCCGGCGGCATCTCGCTCAAACCCGGCGACGGCATGGATGAGATGAAGTACGACATGGGTGGCGCTGCCGCCGTGCTCGGCACCATGAAGACCCTGGCCGAACTGCAGCTGCCGCTGAATGTCATCGGCGTGCTGGCCGGCTGCGAGAACATGCCCGACGGCAAGAGCTACCGCCCCGGTGACATTCTCACCACCCTTTCCGGTCAGACCGTTGAGGTGCTCAACACCGACGCCGAGGGGCGACTGGTGCTGTGCGACGTGCTCACCTATGTCGAGCGTTTTGAGCCGGAGCTGGTGATCGATCTGGCCACCCTCACCGGCGCCTGCGTGATCGCCCTCGGCAAACACGCCAGCGGCCTGATGAGCCCCAACGACAGCCTGGCCAACAAGCTGCTCGATGCCGGCAACGAAAGCGCCGACCGCGCCTGGCGCCTGCCGCTGTGGGATGACTATCAGGATCAGCTCGACAGCCCCTTTGCCGATATGGCCAATATCGGCGGCCGGCCGGCCGGGGCGATCACCGCTGGCTGCTTCCTCGCCCGCTTTACCAAAAAGTACAGCTGGGCCCACCTCGACATCGCCGGCACCGCCTGGCGCAGTGGCGGCAAGGACAAGGGGGCGACCGGCCGCCCGGTGCCGCTGCTCTCCCAGTTCCTGCTGCGCCGCTCCGGCGTGGCTGTGGATGAATGATGGCCAGGGTGATCTTTCATGTGCTGCCGGCCTCCCAGCCGGCAGCTACTGATAGCGCCAGCGCCGAGCTCGACTGGATCTGCAAACTGGCCGAGAAATACTTTCTCGCCGGTGAGCGGGTCTATGTCGCCTGTCCCGATCAGGCCACGGCCGAAGCGGTCGACGAGCGGCTGTTCAGCTTCGAGCCAGACAGCTTTGTGCCCCATAACCTGCAGGGGGAAGGGCCTGCCGGCGGCGCCCCGGTGGAGCTCGGCTGGCAACCGCCGCGCGGCCGGCGCAGCGTGCTCATCAACCTGCATCCAACCCTGCCGCCGTTTGCGTTACAATCCGCGCTCATCGTTGAACTCGTCCCTGTCGATGAGCAGCGCAAGGCAGCCGCACGTGAAAGGTTCAAACTCTACCGAAGCCAGGGGCATCAGGTAGAAACTCTGGATCTGGCCAGCCAGCCGCTCTGAGCAGGGCTCAAACGCGGCTGGATCATGGATAAAAGCTACAACCCGAGCGACATCGAACAATCCCTCTATCAGCATTGGGAAAGCCATGGCTACTTCACCCCCAGCGGTGACAGCAGCAAGGGCGCCTACTGCATCATGATCCCGCCGCCGAATGTCACCGGCAGCCTGCACATGGGCCATGCCTTCCAGCAGACCATCATGGATGCCCTCATTCGCTTCGAGCGCATGGAAGGCAAGAACGTGCTGTGGCAGGCGGGTACCGACCATGCCGGCATCGCCACCCAGATGGTGGTGGAGCGCAAGATCGCCGCCGAAGAGGGCAAGACCCGCCACGACTACGGCCGTGAAGCCTTTATCGACAAGGTGTGGCAGTGGAAAGGGGAATCGGGTGGCACCATCACCGGCCAGATGCGCCGCCTCGGCACCTCGGTCGACTGGCAGCGTGAGCGCTTCACCATGGACCCGGGCCTGTCTAACGCGGTGCAGGAGGTGTTCGTGCGCCTGCATGAGCAGGGGCTGATTTACCGCGGCAAGCGGCTGGTCAACTGGGACCCGAAACTGCACACCGCCATCTCTGATCTCGAAGTCGAGAACAAAGAGGTCAAGGGCAAGCTGTGGCACCTGCGTTACCCGCTGGCCGACGGCGCCCAGACCCGTGATGGTCTCAACTATCTGGTGGTGGCCACTACCCGTCCTGAGACCATGCTCGGCGACACCGCGGTGGCGGTGAACCCGCAAGATGAGCGCTATCAGGATCTCATCGGCAAATTCGTTGAACTGCCGCTGACCGGCCGCCGCATCCCCATCGTCGGCGATGACCACGCCGATATGGAAAAGGGCACCGGCTGCGTCAAGATCACCCCGGCCCACGACTTCAACGACTGCGAAGTGGGCAAGCGCCACAGCCTGCCGATGATCAACATCTTCACCCTCGACGCCCATGTGCGAGCTGAGGCCGAAGTGTTCGACAGCCACGGCCAGCCGAGCAGTGCCTACCCGGCCGCCCTGCCCGCCCAGTTTGCTGGCCTTGAGCGCTACGCCGCGCGTAAGGCGATCCTCGCCGCCCTTGAGCAACTGGGACTCATCGATGAGATCAAGGACCATGTGCTGCAGCAGCCCTATGGCGACCGTGGCGGCGTCCCGATCGAGCCGATGCTAACCGATCAGTGGTATGTGCGCGTCGCCCCGCTGGCCAAACCGGCCATCGAAGCGGTGGAGGATGGCCGCATCCAGTTTGTGCCCAAACAGTACGAGAACATGTACTTCAGCTGGATGCGCGACATTCAGGACTGGTGCATCAGCCGCCAGCTGTGGTGGGGCCACCGTATCCCGGCCTGGTATGACGAGGCCGGCAAGGTCTATGTCGGCCGCTCCGAAGCCGAAGTGCGCCAGCAGCATGGTCTGGGGGCCGATATTGCCCTGCGCCAGGATGAAGATGTGCTCGACACCTGGTTCAGCTCGGCGCTGTGGACCTTCTCCACCCTTGGCTGGCCAGACCCGGCGGCCGCTGCCGATCTCAAAACCTTCCACCCCACCAATGTGCTGGTGACCGGTTTTGACATCATCTTCTTC
>JAGOCY010000372.1 GCA_017998495.1 Corallincola sp. | reverse complement strand
GCACCATCCATGGCGGGGCCATCGCCGCCATGCTCGATAACACCATAGGCCCGGTGATCGTGGCCCAGCTGCCCCCCCACCATTTTGCCCCCACCCTTGAACTCAAGACCTCGTTCCTGCGCGCGGCGCGGCCGGGCCGTTTTGTCGGCGAAGGACGGGTGCTGAAACTGGGCAAGACGGTGGCCTTTGCCGAGGCGCGGCTGCTCGACCATGAGCAACAGCTGATCGCCACGGCCAGCGCCACGGCGGTGATCAGCGGCCACCACAGTTAGCGGTTATTTTTTCGCCCGCATCACAACATGGCGGGTCGGCGCGGGGCCGATCACAGGCTGAAAAATCGCCGGGTGACGGGGGTCGCGGATTTTGCGCCGGATCAAGAGAGATGGGACAGCATGGGTAATAGTGCTGCAGTTACTGGCCACCCGCCGCTTGTGAGCCCTGCGCCACAAGCCCCACAGCCGGCCCAATGGATTTGTTAAAGCATTGACATATCAGGAGATAGCGATGAAACCGACGATCAAGCCACAATCGCCGAACTTCTCATCGGGGCCGTGCGCCAAGCGTCCGGGTTACCGCCTGTCCAAGCTCGATAGCCGCACCCTCGGCCGCTCTCACCGCTCGGCGCTGGGCAAAGCCACGCTGGAGATGGCGATCATCAAGACCAAGCTACTGCTCGGCCTGCCCAGCGATTATCTGGTCGGCATCGTCCCCGCCTCCGACACCGGGGCGATGGAGATGGCGATGTGGAACCTGCTGGGGCCCCAGCCGGTCGACATCTTTGCCTGGGAGTCGTTCGGCGGCGAGTGGCTGACCGACGTCACCAAGCAGCTCAAATTGCCGAATGTGCGTACCTTTACCGCCCCCTACGGCCAGCTACCGGATCTGACCCAGGCCAACCCGGATCATGACGTCATCTTTACCTGGAACGGCACCACCTCCGGGGTCAAGGTCGACAACGGCGACTGGATCAGCGACAAGCGTCAGGGGCTGACCATCTGCGACGCCACCTCGGCGGTCTTTGCCCAACCGCTGCCGTGGGAAAAACTGGATGTGATCACCTTCAGCTGGCAGAAGGTGCTGGGCGGCGAAGGGGCCCACGGCGTGCTCATTCTCAGCCCGCGGGCGGTGGCCCGGCTGGAGAGCTACAGCCCGAGCTGGCCGCTGCCCAAGATCTTCCGCCTGACCAAGGGCGGCAAGCTGATGCGTGAGATCTTCGCCGGCTCCACCATCAACACCCCGTCGATGCTCTGCGTAGTGGACTATATCGATGCCCTGACCTGGCTGCAGGGGTTGGGTGGCCTGCCCGCCGCTTTCACCCGCGCCACTGGCAATCTCAAGGTGATCGAAGAGTTCGTGGCTCGCAACAGCTGGATCACCTTCCTCGCCGAGCGCCCTGAGATCCGTTCCAACACCTCGGTCTGTCTCACCCTGGATCTGCCGCCAGAGGGGGTGAAGAAGCTGACCAAACTGCTGGAGGATGAAGGGGTGGCCTACGACATCGGCGCCTACCGCGACGCCCCGCCCGGTATCCGCATCTGGTGCGGCGCTACGGTCGAGAAGAGCGACCTGGAGGTGCTGATGCAGTGGCTGGCCTGGGGCTACCAGCAGGTCAAAGCTCCGCCCGTCGCCATCGACGACGAGCTTGAGATCGAGGTGGACGAAACCGCCGCTATCTAAACCATAAACACGGGGCCTGCGGGCCCCGTGCTGTTTATCGCCCTGCGCACGGAGGCCTTGATGCGTAACATCCTCACCTATAACCAGATCGGCAGCAGCGGCCTGGCGCTGTTTGAAGCCGCCCATTATCAGGCCGGCCATGGCCTGGCACCCGCTGACGCGATCCTGCTGCGCAGCCACGTGCTGGCCGCCAGCGACATCGGCCCCGAGGTCAAAGCGATCGCCCGCGCCGGGGCTGGCACCAACAATATTCCGGTGGCTGACTGCACCCGTCGCGGCATCGTGGTGTTCAACACCCCCGGTGCTAACGCCAATGCGGTCAAAGAGCTGGTGTGCGCCGGCCTGCTGCTGTCGGTACGGCCGGTGTGCGCCGCCATGCGCTATGTGCAGGAGCTGGCTACCACCCCGGTTGACGCCCTCAAAGCCGAGATCGAGGCGGGCAAAAAGCGCTTTGGCGGCTGCGAACTCAAGGGCAAGACGCTGGGTATCATCGGCCTTGGCGCCATTGGTGCCAGCGTCGCCAACCTCGCCTTGCAGCTGGGGATGAAGGTGGTCGGCCATGATCCGGCACTGTCAGTGGAGGCCGCCTGGCGGCTGTCATCCGAGGTACAGCGGGCCGACAATCTCTCCTCGCTGCTGGCGCGCAGCGACTTTATCAGCCTGCACGTGCCGATGATCGAGGCCACCCGCCATCTGCTCAACAGCCAGAACCTGACTGCCGTCAAGCGGGGGGCCCATCTGCTCAACTTTGCCCGTGGCGAGATCGTCGACGAAACGGCCGTGATCGACGCCCTGCGCGAAGGGCGGCTGGCCGGCTATGTCTGCGACTTTCCCTCTGCGGCGCTGATTGGCGAGCCGGGCGTCACCCTGCTGCCCCACCTCGGCGCCAGCACCCAGGAGGCCGAGGACAACTGCGCGGCCATGGCCGCCGAGCAGCTGATCGAATTTCTGGACCACGGCAACATCCGTAATTCGGTCAACTTTCCGGCCATCCACCTCGACCGTACCCAGGGTTACCGCCTGACCTTTGCCAACGACAACGTGCCGGGGGTGCTGTCCAACGTTCTCAACCTGCTAGCCGGGCGCGGCATCAACGTCATCGACCTGCTCAACAAGAGCCGCGATGCGGTGGCTTACTCCATTGTTGATGTGGCCCAACCGCCCACCCCGGAGCTGCTTGACGCCATCGCCGGCGTCGACCATGTATTCCATGTCAGGGCGGTGTAGGCC
>JAGOCY010000371.1 GCA_017998495.1 Corallincola sp. | reverse complement strand
ACAGGCTCTCCGCCTGCTGGCGAGCGCCAACATCAACGGCAGCCAACGAGCCATCCGCGCGGCCAGCATCAATCGCCGTCGCCAGTGCCGCGATGATCCGTCCGCTGCCAGCGGCCAGCGCCGCGCGCATCGACTCCGACAGATCGGCCACTTCAGCACTGAGCTTAACCACCAGACAGCTCACCTCGCAGCGGCCATCACTGTTGTCGCACTGGCCACCGCCGCCGCTGGCATCGCTTAGCCACTGGGCAAAATAGCCGAGCAGCCGGCTACGGCCATCGCCCGGGGCATGTGCCAGCTGGCTCTCCAGCTGCGCCAGATAGTCATCGAAATAGTCATGCAGCAGCTCGACCCCGAACTGCTCCTTGGACTTGAAGTAGTGATAAAAGGAGCCCTTGGGCACCCTGGCTGCTGCCAGCAGCTCCGACAGCCCCACCGCCGTGAAACCACGGGCCTGCATCATGGCGCGGCCGGTGACCAGCAGCTGGTGGCGGGTATCTTGGTATTCAGTTTTCATGGGGCGCATTAAAACAGCGATTAGACCGGTCGTCTAGAAAAATCTGAGGGCGATAAAAAACGGCGCCCGCAGGCGCCGTTGTTGCAATCAGCCGCGGCTGTTACTTGCCTTTCTTCATGGCGTCGAAGAACTCGTCGTTGGTCTTGGTCATGCTCAGCTTGCTGATCAGGAACTCGGCCGCGTCGATGTCATCCATCGGATGGAGGATCTTGCGCAGGATCCACATCTTCTGCAGTTCATCCGGGGTCGTCATCAGCTCTTCGCGGCGGGTACCGGAGCGGTTGATGTTCATGGCCGGGAACACCCGCTTCTCGGCGATGCGCCGATCCAGGTGCACTTCCATGTTGCCGGTGCCTTTGAACTCTTCGTAGATCACTTCATCCATCTTCGAACCGGTATCAACCAGCGCGGTGGCGAGGATGGTGAGGCTGCCGCCCTCCTCGACATTACGTGCGGCGCCGAAGAAGCGCTTCGGCTTCTGCAGGGCGTTGGCATCGACACCACCGGTCAGCACCTTGCCGGAGCTCGGCTGCACCGTGTTGTAGGCGCGGGCCAGACGAGTGATGGAGTCGAGCAGGATCACCACATCCTTTTTATGCTCAACCAGACGCTTAGCCTTTTCGATCACCATCTCGGCCACCTGCACGTGGCGGGTCGCCGGCTCGTCGAAGGTTGAGGCGACCACTTCGCCACGCACCAGACGCTGCATCTCGGTTACCTCTTCCGGACGCTCGTCGATCAGCAGCACCATCAGCACCACGTCGGGGTGGTTGTAGGCGATGCTCTGGGCGATGTTCTGCAGCAGCATGGTTTTGCCCGCTTTGGGCGGTGCCACGATCAGGCCGCGCTGGCCCTTGCCGATGGGCGAGATGAGGTCGAGGATACGGGCGGTGATATCTTCGGTAGAGCCGTTACCGCGCTCCATGCGCAACCGCTGGTTGGCGTGCAGGGCAGTAAGGTTTTCAAACAGGATCTTGCTCTTGGCGTTCTCGGGCCGGTCGTAGTTGATCGAATCAACCTTGAGCAGCGCGAAGTAACGCTCGCCCTCTTTGGGCGGGCGGATCTTGCCGACAATGGTATCGCCGGTGCGCAGGTTGAAGCGGCGTACCTGGCTGGGGGAGACATAGATGTCGTCCGGACCGGCCAGATAGGAGCCGTCAGCGGTACGCAGGAAACCGAAACCATCGGAGAGGATTTCCAGTACGCCGTCGCCGGAGATATCTTCGCCGCTTTTGGCATGCGCTTTGAGCACGGCGAAGATGATGTCCTGTTTGCGGGCGCGGGCCATGTTCTCAAGGCCCATCGATTCGGCTAGCTGCACCAGCTCCGAGATCGGTTTCAGTTTTAATTCAGTCAGGTTCATGCGGGATATTTCTTTCCGATAGAGATTCGGTTGGCTAGTTGCGGCCGCAATGGTGGCGGCGTGCAGTGATGCGGGATCCCTGTCAGGACTGATGCATGGGCAGTGAATTAGGCCAGGGAAACGGCAATCAGGGTCGAGCCGAGCGGCTCAGTGGCGAAAGATTAGCAGGATGACAGGCACGGGTAAAGCTGCAGGCGCATGCGACTTGGGCATGCGCCTGCAATCTGCATCACAGATTGGCGTCGAGGAACTGCTTGAGCTGGCTCTTCGACAGGGCGCCCACCTTGGTGGCGACCACAGCGCCGCCTTTGAACAGCAGCAGGGTCGGGATGCCGCGGATGCCGAATTTCGGCGGGGTGGCGCTGTTCTGATCGATGTTGAGTTTGGCCACGGTCAGCTTGCCCGCGTACTCGCCGGCCACCTCATCCAGGATCGGCGCGATCATTTTGCACGGGCCGCACCATTCCGCCCAGAAGTCGACCAGTACCGGGCCAGCGGCCTTGATCACATCGGTATCAAAGCTGGCATCGGTCAGCTGTACAATCTTGTCACTCATGAGGTTCTCCACAGTCTGAATTGGGCGGCAGCACAGGCGATAATCTGGGGCCAAGCGCGGCCGATTTCAAGGCCGATTGTTTTGCAAACGCAACCTGTTATGCTTGGCCCGCTATGAGTAAAACCCATTTGACCTCGACTCGCTTTGCCGAGTTCCCATTGCACCCGAAGCTGCTGCAGGCCCTGCAGGATAAAGGCTTCGAGTTTTGCACACCCATTCAGGCCCAGAGCCTGCCGTTGGCGTTGGCTGGCCACGATGTCGCGGGCCAGGCCCAGACCGGCACCGGCAAGACCATCGCCTTTCTGGTAGCGGCACTCCAGTACCTGCTCAACCATCCCGAGCGTGAGGGCCGTCCGGCCACTGCGCCGCGAGTGGTGGTGATGGCGCCGACGCGCGAGCTGGCGATCCAGATCTATCACGATGCCCAGCATATGGCGGTGCTGACCAACCAGAAGCTGGCCCTGGTCTATGG
>JAGOCY010000370.1 GCA_017998495.1 Corallincola sp. | reverse complement strand
ACACTTACCAGGTCAACATGTCACTTGTATCACCGTCTGGTGATGAAAAGCTCTATGCAAAAAGTCGCCTTATCCAGCATGCACAACCTACGTTCTTTATTAATGGCGTAACCGATGAATTGTCATTCGATCTGACCACGGCTGGCATTTCAACTGTTGACGGTATAGACACTGGTGGTAGCGTGATAGTGAAAACCACATCACCTATCCAGTTCGTTGACTCATTGGCTACGGCCCCGGTCGGCGGCGAAATTATGGTAACGAACACGGCGAACAGAATTTGGCTGGTGAAAGTAGTGCAAAATGGGTTTGAGATTTACGATCCTGAAAACAGCACCACCATACCGTTGGATTACTTAAGCTGGTATGAACTGACCCAATAAAGAAGTATTGAAATAGCCCGCCACTCGGCGGGCTTTTTTATGGACGCTTATCGCTGGTACATCCGCTGATACGCATCAGCTGCCTGCGCGCTCTGGTTCGCATTGCGGTTAAGTACTGGCGCCGACAGCATCTGGTTGATCACGGCGGCCTCGGCTGCCCGCTCGCCACCTTGCTGTATATGCGGGATCAGGCCGCCGTAGCCCCCCTTGGCATAAGCCGGTCGCCCGTCAGGGGCGGCAGCGCCACCGCCTGCGCTTCCAGGCCGCGGCGGTGCCGTGGTCGCTTGTGGCGGCGGTGCTTCTCCCCCACCCTCCCCCTGTGGGCTGACATCCGGCACAAAGGACTGGAAGTAAGTCACATAGCCGCCGCCGCCATGCTCATTGAGCATCTGCTGGGCGTTCGGGTCGGCAGTGATCATCGCCCCGGCGAACTTCAGACCAGTCATGGTCTTGGCGCGCTGCTCCGGGCTGATCTTGTCCTCCCCCAGCTGCTCCACCTCGGCCATGCGCTTGTTGATGGCATCGAGGGAGCTCATCAGGTTCTTGGCGTAGTTCTCGCGCCCCCGCGCGTTGGCGCTGGCGTTGGCCGCCTGCAGCTCGACGGCCAGCTTGCGCTGGAACATGTCCAGGTCATGCGCTCGCTGCTTGGCGTTTTCTTCACTCTGGGCAGCGAGCCGGGTGTTGGTGTCCTCCCGGCTGGCAGCGATGCGGGCGTCAGTCTCCTCGCGCCCGGCCTTGAGCTGGGCGGCGATCTGGCTGTCGCGGCGGTTGTACTCCTGATCGGTCAGGGCGGCACGATCGGCCGCCTCCTGATCCCGCTTAATCTTGTCGAACCCCTGATTGGCGTTGGCGACGGTGCCGGCGCCCAGCCCCTTGGCGATTGCGGCGATAAGGCTCATGCTGCCCCCTGTTGTTGCGGTGCGGGCTGTTGCGGCGCCTGCGGTTGCCCGCCGGCTTCCGCCTCTTCCATCTTGGCGACGATCTGCTGGAGCAGCTGACCGGCTTCAGCCAGGATCTGGTCGTCGATCACGTCGGCTTGCTGGTCCATCTGGACGAGGTGCGCAAGGGCGCGAGCCAGGGCGTCGATCTTGCTGTCGGCGTCATCAATCTTGCCGGTAGAGAGCATTTCACGGCAGCCCTCATAGAGCGCCTTGACAATGTTCTTGGCCGGTACCGAGCGCCCCGCATCGCGGGCCTGCTTCAGGATGGTGTAAATCCCGCTGCCAACGGCCTCGGCCACCCCCTGGATCTTGTCTTCCCCTGCACCGATCCGGCTGGCCACCGCCTCGCCGCCGTCCCCCATCAGGGTGGCCCCCAGCATGTCCATCAGGGCCTTCTGCATCGGATCATCCCCGGCCTGCTGGTCGGCTTGGGGGGCGCCTTGCCCCCCCTGCATGTTCTGTAACAGTCCCATCAGTTGTAACTCCATGGCGTGGCCGCACGGGTGCCGCCCTTGAATTGGTACTTGGTCGGGTCATAGCGGTAGTTCTCATCGAGCGTGGACTCCGCTTGCCACGGTATGGTGGTCTGGCTGGGGCGCGCTGGTGCTGTGTAGGTATTGCTACCGCCATCCCCAGACACTGGCCCGCCAGCCGTGTTGCCAGCCAAACCGTTGAGCACGGCCCCTGTCCCTGCGGCGGGCTGCGTTAATCCCGCCCCGGCCACATTGGTGAGATAGCCAAGCCCCGGCAAGAAGGACGATACCAGCCCCAGTGCGCTTTTTAAGGCATCATCCAAACCACCACCATGGCCCAAAACGTCGCCCTCACTGCCTTCCAATCGGCCACTGTCAAGTTGACCATTGGCTATACGCTGGCCAGTGCCACTGAAATAGTCACCTGGCGCGGTCAGCTCGCCCACTTTCTTGGCGGCAGTCCTGCCCAAGCTGCCCAGCAGACCAGTGCCTGCCAGATTGAGCCCGGCCTGCTTATTAAATCCCCCCGCCATCTGGGCAATATGCTGTTTATCGGTAGCAGTCAGGGTGCCGCTTTTATCCTTTCCATCCCAGTTGCGGATCATGCCATTCACGTTGTCGGTGTTGATGGTCTGGTTAAAGCCCGTGTCTGGCGTGTCTGCGGCCAACCCGACATTCTCGGCTAGTCTGCCTAGCAACCCCTTCTCATCGTCCCCCATGCCGTACATTGAGGCCCCGCCCACGGACGAGATCTGGTGCGCATTGCTGACCGGCGCAACTTGCGACCGAGCCGCGATGGTCTGAGCCACATTCTTCACCGACTTCACCCGCTGCGACACTGTGCCGCTGTCGTTCTTGCCGCCGCCCTTGCCTGCCTGCTTGCCTTCGTTGTTGGCCCCGATGGAGTTGGCGAACGAGCCCTTATCCATGCCATAACTGGACGCGCCACCCATCGAGCTGTAACCGGTGCTCTGGCTGCTGCTCTGCTTACCGCCCATTTTGTCGTTTTTGCTGGACCCCTTGCTGCCGGATCCGCCACTGTCGTTTTTACCTCCCCCTTTTCCGCTGCCACCCCCACCTCCCTTTGAGGATCCACTGTTAGCGCCACCACCATTA
>JAGOCY010000369.1 GCA_017998495.1 Corallincola sp. | reverse complement strand
GGCATCGACCATGCGACAGTGGTCAGGCCCCACCACCATGCTCACCACCACCTCGGTGCCGACAGGAGCAACGAAAGGGTTATCCAGCGTCACCGTCGTACTGGCCTGGAACGGCACTGTGCCCACCGCTTGATCGAAGCGCAGGGGCAACGCCGCCGTACCTGTGACCTCCAGTTCAAAGCTGGTCGATGTCGCCAGTCCACCGAGATCCTCGACGGCAACCTCAACCTGATGCTTGCCCAACACCGAAGCATCTGGCTTGAAGGTCAAACGGCCACTGAACTCGCCGACATCCAGCCCTGAAGGCCCGGCCAGCAGGCGATAACGCAGGTTGTCGCCGCTGTTGGGGTCCTGAGCATTCAAGCGGTAGGTCAAGCGTTCACCAACGCCAACCTGCAGTGACGGGACCGCAGCAATCACCGGCGGCTGAGGCTGGGCCTGAACCCCCACAAAGTAATGCTGCTGGGCACTCAATCCGCCCAGATCGGTCGCCTTGACGCCAAAGCGGGCCAGGCGCTGCTGATCATTGCGGGTGTTGCACTGCGGACTGCTGCCATCATCTACAACCGCGACGGCAACCTCGGTCTGCATCGCCAATGGCAACACGGCGGCAAAGGGATGGCGTTCTCCAGCCGCCAGCGCCGGAACCGGCAGGCGCAAGAGTTCAGCGCTAGCAGCGGTGACCACCAGTTGGCTAACCGCCGTGGCAGCCAGGCCACGGTTGACTACCGTACCGGCCAGTCGCCATTCATCACCCACCTGCTGCAATGACAGATCCGCCAGGGCCAGATCCGCCAGCGGCTGGGATGGCAGGTCGCGAATGATCTCCTGCAGCTTGATGGTCTTGAGCGCATTGGAGAAGGAAACCGCATCCAACCCGCCACGACGCAGTACATTTAGATCCCAGGCTGCCCCGCCCAGCCCCAGCACCAGTTCGACATACTCGACATTGGTGCGATCAGCAGCATTGCGGACCTTGCCACCGCTGCAACGCAGAAAACTCCCCTTGCCGTCGGCAACCAGCCCCTCGCCATCAGCGGTCAGACCAAAGGCAGCACGGCCGTCACCACACACCAGCGCGGTGTTGACCACCACATTAAGCGTGGCATTCGCCGCTTGCAGACGCTCTTTGATCACCGTTTTGGTGAGCGTGGAATCGACGACGTCGCGGGGCTCATCGGTGACCAGAATAATGTTGTGAGCCACATCAGGGCGCAGCGGATAGTTCGCCAGCACATGATTGATACCGAGATAACCATCCTCGGTGCCGCCACCAAAACGGAACTGCTTGGCCATGGCCAGAAAATCGCGATAACTGCCCATGGTGCGGCCAGCGACTTTGGCCTCCTCGACATAACTCGAATAGAACACCAAGCCGTACTGGTTGGCTTCTACCAGACCAACACCGGCCCCCCGCAAGCCGCCCTCAAGGGCTGGCACCAAGTCAGCCACCCACTCAGTTTCATCGGACATCGAGCCGGAATGGTCGAGCACGACCACCACATCAGCGCTACTGGCGGCCGCCCGGCTGCTGCTGCCCTCAAGCTGGCAATAAGCGTTGGCTTCTGCCGGACCATAGGCGAAGGCGGGATCGGCCTGCCAGCTGACGAGGCCGGTGGTGGTGTCGATGTGGGCCATGGCCGGGCCGGTCGTCAGGCCGTAGCTCAGCTGGTCGCCCGGATTGGGATCAACCGCTACCACCGGGTAGCGGTAGTCATTGCTTTCAGTGGCCAGTGTTAACGGCAACGAGGTGATCTGTGGTGGCTGGTTGTTGGCAATCTCGACCCGCACCACATAGCTTTGCAGTGCCGCTTCACCGCGGCGGTCGCTGACCTTGACCGTGACCGGATACTCGCCGATCGCCAGACTGCGCCAGCTAATAACCCCGCTGACGCTGTCGATCACCATCCCTGCAGGCGCCTGTTCGAGGCTGAAGGCAAGCAGGTCACCCAGATCCGGATCAACGGCGGCAACCGGGTACCGGTAATCCTGGCCGAGGCCAACCGCGACCACAGGCTCAGAGACGATCACTGGCGGGCGATTACGTTCACGCACCGTGATCGCACCTACCTGTTCCGCCGTGGCTCCCGAAGGATCACGCATCAGAATGCGTACTAACGCCGCACGGGCCTGATTGTTCGCCTCATCGCATTCATGCTGCTGCTGCTGGCTGTCAGCAAAAACCCGCCAGTCCGCAGAGGTCACCCGCGACCAGTCCAACGTCGTCTGCACTCGCTGCGTCTGGCCGGCCGCAAGCCCACCGAGTTGGGCCAACCCCAGCGAGGCGCCACTGCCCGGCAGGCCGTTAATGTTGGCCACGCTCAAGCCGTCCATGGAAGCCTTAACTCCACGGTTGATCACATCGGCCGTCAGCAGATGATGGCCCGCTTGCGTCATGAGTTGCAGGTTGAAGGGCACCAGATCGGGCATTTCGCCCACCGGGACATAGCGGTTGATGAACTGCCAGTTGAGCAGATCGTGAACGTTGGCGGCGGCACCCGTAGCGGCCGAGAAACCGATATAGGCCATCTCCCGTTTGAGAATGGCAGGCAGGTCAATCTGGGTACTCAGCGCAGCGCTCAAAGGGCGCTGATTGGTGCGGGCCAGACGTACCTCAAGGCGCTGGCTAGCCCCCTCATAATCTACCCACACGAACCATGGGTTGCCATCATTAAAACGGCCATCAACTTTGACCCGCTGCTGCGAAGCCACCGAACCATTAATGTTGAGCCCCAAGTGGTTACCGTCGTAGCCGTCCTGAGCGCCATTGTTCCAGCTGTCGAACTCGATACCGATGCTGGGGGCGATCCCCTGATAACCGATGCCGCCACCGACGGCACCAACCTCGTCATCCAGGGTCTGCACCACAAAAACAACCCCGTCGGCCCCTTGACCGTCGCTATCAGACATCCCT
>JAGOCY010000368.1 GCA_017998495.1 Corallincola sp. | reverse complement strand
GAGGACAACCTGCCGGGGGTAGTGATGGTGCTGATCGCGCTGCCCATCGGCATCCTGTTGACCGCCATCGCCTGGCAGCAGCTGCCGGCCCGCATCAAGCAGCGGGTGCCGGATGGCTGGGAAGCTGCCGTGACCATCCTGCCGGTGGTGTTCATTGGCTGGGGGGCATTCGCGCTGTCGCCGGTGGTGGAGAACTGGCTGTTCGGTGGTGATGCCCGTGTCTATATGACCAATGTTCTGGGTATCGGCTTTGACCAGCGCAACGCCATGATCGTCGGCATCGCCATGGGCTTTGCCGTGATCCCCAACATCTTCTCCATTGCTGAGGATGCGGTGTTCAGCGTGCCGCGCCACCTCACCAACGGCTCGCTGGCGCTGGGCGCCAACAGCTGGCAGACCCTGACCCGGGTCGTGCTGCTGACCGCCAGTCCGGGGATCTTCTCGGCGGTGATGATGGGGCTGGGCCGCGCGGTCGGCGAGACCATGATCGTGCTGATGGCCACCGGCAACACCCCGGTGATGGACTGGAGCATCTTCTCCGGCATGCGCACCCTGTCGGCCAACATCGCGGTGGAGATGCCAGAATCGGCGGTCAACAGTACCCACTATCGCGTGCTGTTCCTGTCGGCCTTCGTGCTCTTTGTGCTGACTTTCTTCTTCAACACGTTGTCGGAGTTTGTCCGTCAGCGTCTGCGCGCACGCTACAGCTCGCTGTAATCGGGAGAGATACGAATGAACAAGTGGTTTAAATCGGGCTCTCCCTGGATCTGGATGACCGGTGGCGCCATCAGCCTGTCGCTGGTGGCGGTGCTCGGCCTGCTGCTGCTGATCGCCTGGCGAGGCCTGACCTACTTCTGGCCATCGACCGTGTATGAGTTTGAGATCCGCCGCCCGGACGGGGTGGTGGAGACGGTGATCGGCGAGATCCATGACCGCGTTGAGATCGCGGCGTCCCAGTTGCGCGGCAGCGGCCTGACGGTGGCGGAGGATGTGGAGTTTATCAACCGCTTCCTGATCAAGACCGGCAACCGTGAGTTTGTCCCCCTCGATTTCCGCTGGGTGCTGGAAACCGACATCCTGGCGCGGCGGCTGGCCGATGGCGTCACCGTGATCGAGCGCAGCAAGAACGGTAACTTCTATGGTTACCCGCTGCGCCTGCTGGAAAACGGCCAGCCGGTCAGCGGTGAGCTGCAGGAGCAGCTGGAGGCGCGGATCGAGCGGGTGCTGGATCTCAACAAGCGGGCACTCAAGCTGCAAAAAGGCGATATCGGCCATATCAACTATCAGCTGGAGCGCTCGCGCCTGGCCGAGCGGGCGCTGGAGCTGGAAGGCAAGCTGGACGAGGCGGCCAAAGCCCGCTTTGAGGCGGAACGTGCTCAGCTGCGTGCTGACTATAAGGTGCTGGAAAAAGACCTCTTTGCCCTGCGTGATCAGGCCCAGCGCGATGCCTTGGTGGTGCGCGACATGCGCGGCGAAGAGGTGACCATCCCCCTCAACTATGTGCTGGATACCTACGCCCCCAACGACAAGAACTGGCTGCAGAAAACCGGCCGCTGGCTGGTCCAGGTGAGCAAATTCCTGACTGAGGACCCGCGTGAGGCCAATACCGAAGGTGGGGTGTTCCCGGCGATCTTCGGCACCATCTTCATGGTGTTGCTGATGGCCATCATCGTCACTCCCTTTGGTGTGATCGCCGCCATCTACCTGCATGAATATGCCGGTGATAACGCCATCACCCGGCTGTGTCGTATCGCCGTGATCAACCTGGCCGGGGTGCCCTCCATCGTCTATGGCGTGTTTGGCCTCGGCTTCTTTGTCTACATGGTGGGGGGCTCCATCGACGCACTCTTTTACCCCGAGGCACTGCCGTCGCCCACCTTTGGCACGCCGGGGGTGCTGTGGTCCGCGCTGACCCTGGCGCTGCTGACTCTGCCGGTGGTGATCGTGTCGACTGAAGAGGGGTTGGCCCGTATCCCCAGCGCTCTGCGCCAGGGCTCGCTGGCCCTGGGTGCGACCAAGGCCGAGACCCTGTGGCGTATTGTCATCCCCATGGCCTCGCCAGCGATCATGACTGGCCTGATCCTGGCCATTGCCCGCGCCGCTGGTGAAACGGCGCCGCTGATGCTGGTCGGGGTGGTGAAGCTGGCGCCGACCCTGCCGGTGGATGGCAACTTCCCGTTCGTCCATCTGGATCGCAAATTCATGCATCTGGGCTTCCAGATCTATGACGTCGGTTTCCAGAGCCCTAACGTTGAGGCGGCACGCCCTCTGGTGTATGCCACCTCGTTCCTGCTGGTGACGGTGATCGTGGCGCTTAACATTACCGCCATCAGCATCCGTAACCACCTGCGGGAAAAATACCGCTCCCTTGAACATTGATGCAGCAACGGCCCATTGAGAGAAGTGAACCATGATTGAACTGAAAACGACCCTCAAGAATGCTCCGGCTACCGCCGTTGATCTGCAGAACCTCAGCGCCGAGCAAACGGCGATGGAAGTGCGCGATCTCGATCTGTTCTACGGCAGCAAGCAGGCGCTTTATGGCATCACCATGAAGATCCCGCGCAACCAGGTGACTGCCTTTATCGGTCCGTCGGGCTGTGGCAAATCGACGCTGCTGCGCTGCTTTAACCGCATGAACGATCTGGTCGACAGCTGCCGTATCGATGGCGAGATCCTGCTGCATGGCAAGAACATTCATGATCGCGATGTTGAAGTGGCGGCGCTGCGCCGTCATGTTGGCATGGTGTTTCAGCGCCCCAATCCGTTCCCCAAGACCATCTATGAGAATGTGGTCTATGGCCTGCGCCTGCAGGGGGTGAAGGATCGCCGGGTGCTGGATGAAGCGGTGGAGCAGTCGCTGCGCGGTGCCGCCCTGTGGGATGAGGTGAAAGATCGCCTCAATGAGAACGCC
>JAGOCY010000367.1 GCA_017998495.1 Corallincola sp. | reverse complement strand
GGCCACAGAAGCCCACCCACCGCGCCCCCCACAACATTCACATGGTGCTGGAAAAAGTGCGCCAGCTGATGAGCCTAGATCTGCCGCCCGGGGTAAGCATCAGCCGCGACTACGATCCCAGTATTCCCGATCTGCCGATGGATCCTGAGCAGATCGAACAGGCGGTACTCAACATCGTTAAAAACGGCGTCGAGGCATTGGCTGGTAGCGGCGAGATCCGCATCGTCACCCGCTCCAGCAACCAGTTCACCCTGCATGGAGAGCGGCACCGGCTGGTGGCCGAGATCCGCATCAGCGACACCGGCCCCGGCATCCCCCCGGAGCTGCGCGATACCCTGTTCTATCCGATGGTGACCACCAAAGCCAACGGCACAGGCCTTGGCCTGTCTATTGCACAGACTCTGGTGAATCAACACGGCGGCCGCATCGACTGCATCAGTTGGCCCGGCCACACCGAATTCACTCTTCTTCTTCCGATTCGCAAGTAAGGCAGGTAGCCGATGCCCGAGACTCAGGTATGGATCGTTGACGACGACAGCTCTATCCGCTGGGTGCTGGAGCGGGCGCTGAGCACCGCTCAACTGTCAGTGCGCAGCTTCGGCAGCGCCGAAGAGGTACTGGTGGCACTCAGCCGCGAACAGCCCGAGGTGCTGGTTTCCGATGTACGCATGCCGGGCCAGGATGGCCTGCAGCTGCTGGAAGAGGTGCGCCGCATCAGTACCGAACTGCCGGTGATCATCATGACCGCGCATTCGGATCTGGACACGGCAGTCTCCTCTTATCAGCGCGGTGCCTTTGACTATCTGCCCAAACCCTTCGACATTGACGAAGCAGTCACGCTGGTGCAGCGGGCCCTGACCCACAGTCGCGAAGTACGGGCGCAGAAGCGCGGCCAGGAGCAAGAGGAGCTGCTGCCGGAGATCATCGGTGAAGCGCCAGCGATGCAGGAGGTGTTTCGCGCGATTGGCCGTCTCTCCCGCTCCTCCATCAGCGTGCTGATCAACGGCCAGTCCGGCACCGGTAAGGAGCTGGTGGCCCGCGCCCTGCACAAGCACTCGCCGCGCGCCGACAAGCCGTTTATCGCCCTCAATATGGCGGCGATTCCACGCGATCTGATTGAGTCGGAGCTCTTTGGCCACGAAAAAGGGGCCTTCACCGGCGCCAATACCCCGCGTCAGGGGCGCTTTGAGCAGGCTAATGGCGGCACCCTGTTTCTCGATGAAATCGGCGATATGCCGCTGGAGATCCAGACCAGGCTGCTGCGAGTGCTGTCGGATGGTCAGTTCTATCGAGTCGGCGGCCACTCGCCGATCGCGGTCGATGTGCGCATCATCGCCGCGACTCACCAGAATCTGGAGAAGCTGGTTCAGGACAACCGTTTTCGCGAGGATCTGTTCCACCGCCTCAACGTCATCCGCGTCCATCTGCCGCCGCTGCGCGAACGGCGCGAGGATGTGCCGCGGCTGGCCCGCCATTTCCTCAAGGTTGCGGCCAAGGAGCTGGGGGTCGACAGCAAAGTCCTGCACCCGGAAACCGAGCAGTATCTGGGTCAGCTCTCCTGGCCCGGCAACGTGCGTCAGCTGGAAAACACCTGCCGCTGGCTGACGGTGATGGCATCAGGTCAGGAGATCCTGATCGCCGATCTGCCACCGGAGCTGCACCAGACCATGGCCGCTGCGCCCAGAGAGGGTGAGCAGTCCCACAGCGCCGCACTCCCCACCTTTGCCACCACGAGCCAGAGCTGGCAGGAACTACTGCAACGTTGGACGGAGCAGCAGCTCAACGCTGGCAACAGCGACATTCTGACCGCCGCCA
Source organism: Corallincola sp. (assembly GCA_017998495.1). Classification (GTDB taxonomy): domain Bacteria; phylum Pseudomonadota; class Gammaproteobacteria; order Enterobacterales; family Neiellaceae; genus RGIG665. The sequence continues at coordinate 1,101 of JAGOCY010000367.1, read as the reverse complement.
TGATCGAGTTTGAGCGGGTGATGCTAAACACCGCACTGCGCCACACCCACGGCCACAAGCAGGAAGCGGCTCGGCGTTTGGGGTGGGGACGCAACACCCTGACTCGCAAGCTCAAAGAGCTGGATATTCCGTAACCGGTAATCGCCCACATAATAAAACGCCCGGCAATTGCCGGGCGTTTGCGTTCCATCAGCAGGCCTGGTGATTACAGCGCCTGCAACTGCGGCTGAAGCATCTTAACCGCTTCGTTCGGGTCCATCTGCGCCATCATCATCAGGCTCATCAGCGGCACCGGCTCAGCGGGATTGAGGCTGAAATTCAAACCTTTCCAGCTCTGGCCGAGCTTGTCCAGCTCAACTGCCCAGGCTTCGCTGCCATCAATACCCGCTTCGCGCAGCTGCGAGGTCATCTCACCCAGGCCAGAGGCCCACTGCGCCCGCACTTCATCAGTGGTGAGCGACTGCTCTTTGGCTTCGGCGGCGATCAGCTTCTCAACCAGACCTGAATCGGCCAGATTGATGGCAAAGCTGCTCAGCTGCAGCTGCATCAGCTCCATGCCCAGGGCCTCGCTGTTCTCAGGCTGCTGCTCAACCTTGCGCGCCAGGGCGACAAAGTCGAGGCCGCCGAAGGCGCCGTTAAGGTCAACCTTGAACAGCTCTGAGCCGAAGTTGTAGCTCAGCGCCAGCTTCTCCTGATCGTAGGAGGCTTTGAGTGCCAGATCGGCATTGACGTTATCGGCACCGAAGATCTCGCGCATATTGGCGGCTTCCTCGTCGCTGTCGGCGATCGCCGCCAGCGGGATCTGGATACCGGCCGCCGACACGCTCATCTCGCCGCTAGTGCTCGACTCACTGAGCGCCGTGGTCATGCCCTCAATGTGGGCCACGCGTACGGCATTGGCTTCAGCAACCAGTTCAAGGTTGTCCGCCGTCCACGCCTGAGCCCCTGGCAGCAGCGAGAAGCTGACCTTCTCGGCTTTGAGCGCCTGGCCATTCACATCGGCAGTGACGTTGCTCAGAGTGGCATAGCCGCCCGGCGTCACCCCCAGACCGTTGTAAGCCACCTCGATGCCCTGCTCTTTCAGCTCGGCTACCTTCAGGT
>JAGOCY010000366.1 GCA_017998495.1 Corallincola sp. | reverse complement strand
TGGAAGAGGTGATGCGCGAGCTGGAGCAGCCCGACGTGTGGAACCAGCCGGAGCGCGCCCAGGCCCTCGGTAAAGAGCGCGCTACTCTGGAGATGGTGGTGCAGACGCTGGAAAAGGTGCGCCAAGGGCTGGATGACGTCGATGGCCTGATCGAGCTGGCGCTGGAAGCTGACGATGAAGACACCTTCAACGAAGCGCTGGGCGAGCTGGATGCCGTCGACAAGCAGCTGGCCGATCTCGAATTCCGCCGCATGTTCTCCGGCGAGCATGATGCTTCTGATTGTTATCTCGACTTGCAGGCTGGTTCTGGCGGCACTGAGGCACAGGACTGGTGCAGCATGATGCTGCGCATGTATCTGCGTTTCGCCGAAGACAAAGGGTTCAAGACCGAGATCACCGAACTGTCGGAAGGAGAAGTGGCCGGTATCAAGAGCGCCACCGTACGCATCGCCGGCCCTTATGCCTTTGGCTGGCTGCGCACCGAAATCGGCGTGCATCGGCTGGTGCGCAAGTCGCCCTTCGACTCGGGCGGCCGCCGCCATACCTCCTTTGCCTCGGCCTTCGTCTACCCCGAGATCGACGATGACATCGAGATCGACATCAATCCGGCTGATCTGCGCGTTGACGTTTACCGCGCCTCGGGCGCAGGTGGCCAGCACGTGAACCGTACTGAATCGGCGGTGCGTATCACCCACATCCCCACCAACACCGTGGCTGCCTGTCAGAACGACCGTTCTCAGCACAAGAACCGCGACACCGCGATGAAACAGCTCAAAGCCAAACTCTACGAGCTGGAGCTGCAGAAAAAGAACGCCCAGAAGCAGGCGCTGGAAGACACCAAGTCAGACATCGGCTGGGGCAGCCAGATCCGCTCCTATGTGCTCGATGATGCGCGCATCAAGGATCTGCGCACCGGCGTCGAAACGCGCAACACTCAGTCGGTGCTTGATGGCGAGCTGACCAAATTCATTGAAGCCAGCCTCAAGGCCGGTCTCTAACCCTTTTTATTTTTTGCGGAACAAGTAGCAAGCCGATGACAGAGCAACAGCACAACGACGCAGCCCCGGTCGAGATCAACAGCCAGATCGCCGAGCGCAAGGGCAAGCTCAGCGCCCTGCGTGCCCAGGGCATCGCTTTCCCTAACGACTGGCGCCGCGACAGCCTGGCTGCTGATCTGCATGCCAGCCATGATGGCGCCGAGCCTGAAGCGCTGGCCGCTGCGGCCATTAAGGTCAGCGTGGCCGGCCGCATCATGACCCGGCGCATCATGGGCAAGGCCAGCTTTGTCACCCTGCAGGATATGAGCGGCCGCATCCAGCTCTATGTCACCCGCGACGACCTGCCGGAGAACTTCTACAACGAGCAGTTCAAGAAGTGGGACCTCGGCGACATCATCGGCGCCGAAGGCACACTGTTTATCACCAAGACCGGTGAGCTGTCGGTGCATGTCACCGCCATCAAGCTGCTGACCAAGGCGCTGCGGCCGCTGCCGGACAAATTCCATGGTCTGGCCGATCAGGAGCAGCGCTATCGCCAGCGCTATCTCGATCTCATCGTCAACGACGAGTCGCGCCGGACCTTTATGGTGCGCTCCAAGGTGGTGTCGGCCATTCGCGACTACCTGAGCGGCCAGGGTTTCCTCGAAGTGGAAACGCCGATGATGCAGACCATCCCCGGCGGCGCCACCGCGCGCCCCTTCATCACCCATCACAACGCCCTCGATATGCAGCTCTACCTGCGCATTGCGCCTGAGCTTTACCTCAAGCGGCTGGTGGTCGGTGGTTTCGAGAAGGTGTTCGAGATCAACCGCAACTTCCGTAACGAAGGGCTATCAACCCGCCATAACCCCGAATTCACCATGCTCGAGTTCTACTGGGGTTATGCCGACTATCAGGATCTGATGAACCTGACCGAAGATATGCTGCGTAGCGTCTGCCAGCAGGTGCTGGGCACCACCGAGGTGGTCTACGGCGAGCACCACTACGACTTCGGCCAACCCTTTGTGCGCATGAGCCTGCTCGACTCGATCCTGCACTTCAACCCGCAGTTCAGCCGCGACCAGCTGGCCACCCTCGAAGGCGCCAGCGCCGTGGCCCAGAGCCTCGAGATCAAGGTCAAGGCCGGTTGGGGCCTGGGCAAGGTGCAGACCGAGATCTTCGAAGCGACGGTGGAACACCGCCTGATCCAGCCGACCTTTATTACTGCCTATCCGGCCGAGGTGTCACCGCTGGCCCGGCGCAACGACAGCGATCCTTTCGTCACCGACCGCTTCGAGTTCTTTGTTGGTGGCCGCGAGATCGCCAACGGCTTCTCCGAGCTCAACGACGCCGAAGATCAGGCCGAGCGCTTTGCCGCTCAGGTGCAGGCCAAAGATGCCGGCGATGACGAGGCGATGTTCTTCGACGAGGACTACATCACTGCCCTTGAGCACGGCCTGCCGCCGACGGCAGGCGAGGGCATTGGCATCGACCGGCTGGTGATGCTGCTCACCAACAGCCATTCGATCCGCGATGTGCTGCTGTTCCCCCATATGCGGCCACAAGCCAAGTAAGGGCAGGTGATGGCTGCGACCATCGCCGGTTGTGACAAGGGCGCCTGTGTGGCGCCCTTGTTGTTTGTGTGGCTGTGCCGCAGAAGATGCCACTGCGTGGCAGCAGATGCGCCTGCGGCGCCCGGATGCGGGCTTCCGCGCCCGCGCGACGGGCAGGAAGGCCGTTTCCGCACGGCCTCCCTGCACCCACCGGCGGCCCCCAAGCTCACCACCATCAATATCTGGCTGATGTTCTGCCGCGCTCATAGACAGGATCTTAAGCGGAACATGATGAAATAGATGGAAAAGTGGCTCTTCATGTGATCTCGTTAAGTCGCCAAACACAAGAGGAAGAGCCATGGCCATTGTCGGTGCAACTCGGCGCTTGAA
>JAGOCY010000365.1 GCA_017998495.1 Corallincola sp. | reverse complement strand
GCGCGGTGGCCAGATCGGCGCGCCGAGTTTGGCTGCTCAGGCCGGTGCGCAGGTCGGTGCCCAGTCGGTAACGCTGGCTGGAGGGGCCATCCACCAATCGCGCCGGGCGCAGAGAATAGTCCAGGCCAGCAGACTGTCGGCAATGATCTGCTCCTGACGCTCAGCCTCGGCCAGCCGCTCGGCACCAATGATGCGCGGCAGCAGCCAGCGGGCCATGGTCGACTGGCGTTGGCGGCTGTCGCCAACACCGAGGGTCGAGACGCTGACAAAACGGCTGATGCCCGCCGCTTCAAGGGCATTGACGATGTGGCGAGTGCCCTGGGAACGTACCGTGCCCGGCGGCTGCCCCAAGCGAACACCCAACGCCGACAGAGCAACATCGGCTCCTTCCACCGCATCGGCGACCGCTTTAGGATCGAGTACATCGCCCTGAACCGGATAGAGGCGCGGATGCTTGATGGCCAGCTGCGCCGGCTGACGGGCAAAGGCGATCACCTCCCACCCCCGTTCCAGCGCCTGATTGACCAGTTCGCGCCCGGTGCCCCCGGTGCTGCCAAAAATCACGATCCTCATGTTGGCTTCCTCGTTGCGTGCCGGGCGACTGACGCGCCGCAGGCGTTAGTGACATCCTGTCACCGGCGGGCCTGGTATCCATGGCCCGCCGTGACGGCTCAGGGCGATTGTAGTGAAGAGGTTAACGCTGGACATAGTGTCAGTATGGCTGCGATCGCTGGCATGACCAGTGAGCGTCAATCGGCACCGTAACGGGCCACCGTCGACCGCCCCAGTAACCAGTGCACCAGCGCCATAGGCGCATGACGAAAGATCACCACCAGCAGCCGGTAGTTCCACCCCGGTATGCTGACAATGCGCCCCGCCGCCAGATCGGCCAGTGACCGCGCCACCACCTGCTCGGCACTATAAGCGCGCAACAGGCCATAGCGACGGTAGAAGCGCTGCGGGTCGAGGCCGATGCGCTGATGAAAATCGGTAACGGTAAAACCGGGACACAGTGCTTGCACCCGCACCCCATGGCGGCGGTAAGCCAGCGCCAGCGTCTCGGAAAAGCTGCGGACGAAGGCCTTGGTCGGGCCGTAGAGCGGTGTCTGCGGGCTGGGCAGCCAACTGGCCACCGAGGCCACATTGATGATGGCGCCACCATGCTGTAACAACTGGGGCAGGCCAGCATGGCACAGCCGTACTGTCACCTGCACATGCAGCGCCAGCTGCGCCTGTAACTGATCGAGGGGCAGTTGATCGAAGCGACCATCAAGGGCATAGCCGGCGTTGTTGATCAGCAGATCCAGCCGCGGCAGCGCCTGCATGCGGCTCACCAGCTCATCTACCACCGCCGGTTCGGCCAGATCACCGACAAAACTGTGCGCCCCTTCGCCCAGCTGCTGACACAGGGCCGACAGCTGCTCCTGGCGGCGGCCACAGAGCAGCAGCTGATAACCCTGACGGGCCAGCGCCCGGGCAAAGGCGGCGCCTATACCGCTGCTGGCGCCGGTGATCAGGGCAATCGGCGATCGCGAGTTAAACATGGGGCCTCCCAACAGCCGCTCAGAAATGGGGGTTCAGCGTTGCCGGATCGGTAAACAGCTGCCACAGCGTCGGTGGCAGACCGGCAAAGGCCTGCTGATAGCGCTCATCGGCAGCACTCTGGCCGCTGACATCACGGATCAGGATCGCCCGGATCTGGCCCGGATGGGCGCGTGCCAGCTCACCATAGATCTCGGGGTCGGCCTCGCCCGAGTCGCCAATCAGCACAAAGTGACGTGCGGGAAAGCGTTGGAGGATTGCGCCAATGGTCGACAGCTTGTGCAGCCGCGACTGGTTGTCGCCAAAGATCTCATCCAGCACGGCGATCTGGCGCAGATGCACGGTGCCGGGCGGAAAGCCGCTGCCCCTGATGAACTCCGCCAGCGGCGGATAGAGCTGATGGGGGCTGCTCGACACATAGTGGAAGGCCGCAGCCGGCTCGGCGCTGGCCAGCCGCTGATAGAAGGCGGCCATCCCCGGCGCCGGCTTGAACGGCTCTAGGAAGGTGTTGCGCAGCAGCGCCTGCTTGTCGCGCACCTGGCTGTGTTTGATGGTGTCGTCGATATCGCTGATCACCGACAGCCCCTGCTCCGGCAGCAGCCACAGCGGCCCATCAAACTGACGAGGGTCATCGGCGGCCAGCACTGCCCTGACCGTCAGCTGCTGAGGCCGCTGGCGAGCGACGGCCGGATCGGCAAACAGACTGGCGCCATCCACCAGCAGTGGCGTCTGGCTGCGGCCATTGGCGTTGGTGCGGGCGGTGGGAAAGACTGCGGGGTTGGCCTGCTGCAGACTGCTAAAACTAACCCACACTCGCTTGCCACGCTCCGAGTCGATACGAAACAGCTGGGTGCGCTGCTGATAGCGCTGCTGCTGCTCCGGCGCCAGGCTGGCGATATCGACCTTGAGATAGCGGGCAAACAGGCCGTTCACCCCTGGCCGCGTCTCCTGCTCGTAGACCCAGAGATCCAGCGCCAGCTCGATGCGGCCATCGTCCACCCAGCGGGCTAGGCTGGGGTAAAACTGGATCAGCTCGTCATCCTTGATCTCATCGGCCCATAACCGGCCGGGCAGCGTTGCCAGCATCAGCAGGGCTGAACTGGCCAGTCGTAACCAGCGCCAGCCCCGGCTCATCACCAGTTTGCGCCCCAGCCGATAACGCTTGCTCTGTCGCCAGCCCACATCCTGCTCCTTGCCTGCGGCCGCCCCCACCCAGCGCTGCTTGTGCCCGTGCTGGCAGCTGCTGCGCTGGGTTAGAGCCCTAACACCTGTTTAACGAAAGGGACCGTCAACTTGCGCTGCGCCGCCAGGCTGGCGCGGTCCAGCCGCTCCAGCACCCGGCACAGGTTGCGCATGTCGCGGGCAACGTGCAGCAGCAGAT
>JAGOCY010000364.1 GCA_017998495.1 Corallincola sp. | reverse complement strand
GTACGTTGCTTGATTGTCATTGTCTCCGACCTCCTTGGTTATAGGGCAAGAGCTGGTACGCCCCCCTTAATCACCCGGATCAGAAGAATCGGAGCAATCACTTACTTTTTATTGAACGCTTTTCTGCTCTGGCTCTTTGAGCGTTAGGGCGCGTTCCAGGAAGTGCAGTGCCGGGCGACAGTCCGGCTGCTCCAGCAGGTACTGCTTGTCGGCGGCGGCTAGCGGCAGCAGCTCCAGCCAGCGCTGGCAGATCCAGCTGGCGTTATCAGGCAGTGGTTCGGGGTAGAGGCGGGCGAGGTGATCATGCTGACGGTAGAGATGGCCGAGATGATCGCGCAGTTCGCTGGCGGCCGCGCTCAGCTGCAGCTCGGGCCACGGTTGGCGGTAGCGCACAGTGCCAAAGCGCAGGCCGTCGGCCTCCTGCCACACCCGGTCGATGGCAAAGCAGGCCTGGCCCTCGACGGTGATCCCCAGCAGGCCATCACTTAGCTGCTCAAAGTCGATCACCTTGACCCAGGTACCGATGGCGAACATGTTGCGCAGCGCCTTGCCATCGCGCTGGTTGACCATGCACATGCCAAAGCCATCACCGCTGCGGCAGGCCTCGCGCACCATGCGCAGGTAGCGCGGCTCAAAGATGCGCAGCGGCAGCTTGCCACCGGGCAGCACATGGGCGGTGAGCGGAAACAGCGGCAGCGGCGAGGGACCAGTAACAGTCACAGTGCAGGCCTTTCATCAGCGTAGGGGAATGCTGGTTATACGCCCTCATCGGCGGCCGGGATCGGCGGCAGCGCGCGTACCTGCAGACGGTGGTGTTTGAGCAGGAAATCGCTGATCAGGCGGTAGGTATCGAGATCGAAGGCGCGTGGCGGCCGGCGGCTGTCCCACTCGGGGTAATCGTCGCGGCTGCTGTCGAGGTGGCACCACTGATCGATCAGGTGGTGCTCGGTCAGGCCGGTGAACTGATCATGCTCGCTGACCACAATCGGCCCCGGCCAGGGCCACTGGCGCAGCTTCATGCTGGCCAGCGCCAGCTGCAGCCGGGCGTTGTAGCGCTCGGCCGGTTCGCTGCCGGTGCAGGCGCCGCGACAGCGGCCCAGCTGCTGGCCGAAGCAGGGCCCCTTGCCCTTGTCGAGACCACACAAGCGGTCGCACAGCTGATGCTTGGCCACCAGCCCGGCCACGGCCTGCTGGGCCTGACGGCTGCTGCGAAACACCCCATAGCACTGGCCCAGGGCCGATAGTTCGAAGCGGTTGCTCACCTTCAGCCGCAGGTAGCCATCGCTGCCGGCCACCAGCGCCAGGGTGGCCAGGGTCTTGGCGGCGCGGCTGCGACGGTTGAAGATCGGCTGCAGCTGCTTGATCTGCTTCAGCTCCAGCAGCAGGGCGCTGAACTCGCCGGCGCAGCAGGTCCAGTCGATGCGGTGGATCTGGTCGGTCATCTGCTGGCCACGGTTGCTTTGGTGGTAGCCCTGAAAATGGCTGAGCACCCGTTCATGCAGGTTGATGCTCTTGCCCACATAGAGCAGTTCGTTGCTGGCGCCATAAAAGCGGTAGACGCCGGGGCCGGTGGGGATCTCATCCAGGGTATCGGGGGCCAGCTGCGCCGGCAGCACCGGCTTGTTCATCGCCCGCGCCATGGCCGCATCCAGGGTGGCGGCCGGCAGGCTGGCGCGCAGATGGGCGATAAAGGTCACCAGCGCCTCAGCATCGCCCAGCGCCCGGTGACGGGTGACCAGCGGCAGCTGATGGCGGCTGATCACCGCATCCAGATTGTGGTGGCGCTCGTCGGGAAAGAGGCTGCGCGACAGCTTGACGGTACAGAGGCTGGGCATGACAAAACGCTCGCCCAGCCGGCGGTATTCACTCTTTAAAAAGGCGTAATCGAAGCGGGCGTTGTGGGCCACCAGCACGCAGCCCTCCAGCAGCTGGCGCAGGGTAGCCGCCACCTCGGCAAAGGGCGGGGCGTCGGCCAGCATGGCGTCATCGATGCCGGTGTAACGGATGATAAAGGGGGTCAGCCGCTCGCCGGGATTGACCAGCTGCTGCCAGCGCTGCCGCTCGACGCCATCCTCAACCACCACCACGCCGATCTCGATGATGCGGTCGCGGGCGGCCAGACCACCGCTGGTTTCCAGGTCCAGAAAGGCCAATCGCATCAGTTTCGCTGCTCCTTTACCGCTATTCGCCGGCAATGGCGGCAAGCGGTTTGCCGCCACCACCCCCGGCGGGTAAAATCCGCCCTCATTGCGCGTGGTTGAGAGCCACGCACGCCATTAAGGTCCCGGGCATGAAAGAACTGATTGAACAGCTCCTCTCCACCGCCGTCTCCAGCCTGCAGCAGCAGGGGGTGATCGCCAGCGATGTTACGCCGCGCATTCAGGTAGACCGCACCCGCGACCCGACCCACGGTGATTTTGCCACCAACCTGGCGATGCTGCTGGCCAAAGGCGCCGGCAAGCCGCCGCGCGACATGGCCGCGCTGCTGATCGCCGCCCTGCCGCCCCATGCGGCGGTGGCCAAGGTCGAGATCGCCGGCCCCGGTTTTATCAACCTGTTTGCCGCCAGCGACTTCCAGAGCCAGCAGCTGGAAGCGATGCTGGCCGATGGCGAACGCGCCGGGGTGACGCCGGTCAGCCAGCCACAGACCATTGTCGTCGATTACTCGGCCCCTAACGTGGCCAAAGAGATGGCGGTTCACCATATCCGCTCCACCGTCATCGGTGATGCGGTCACCCGCACCCTCGAATTCCTCGGCCACAAGGTCATTCGTGCCAACCATATCGGCGACTGGGGCACCCAGTTCGGCATGCTCATCGCCTATCTGGAGAAGATGGAAAACGAGCACGCCAGCGATCTGCAGTTGGCCGACCTTGAAGCCTTCTACCGCGAAGCCAAGAAGCACTACGACGAAGATGCCGCCTTTGCCGAG
>JAGOCY010000020.1 GCA_017998495.1 Corallincola sp. | reverse complement strand
CTCATTGTGCGCCCAGACAACAATTCTGTAATTGACTTACATCAGGATGGCCAAAGTCCTGGCTCGCATGCCAGCGATAAAAAAGGCGGACTCTAGGTCCGCCTTCTGGCCGCTGGTCAGCCGAGCAACTCCCGGCTGGTGGCCACCACATTGTCGACGGTGAAGCCAAACTGCTTGAACAGCGCTCCGGCCGGTGCCGATTCGCCAAAGCTGGTCATGCCAATGATGCGGCCATCAAAACCGACAAACTTGTACCAGAAGTCGGCATGCGCGGCCTCAATGGCGACGCGGGCAGTAACACCGGAGGGCAGCACCTGCTCGCGGTAACCAGCGTCCTGGGCTGAGAAACGCTCCGGCGACGGCATGGAGACCACGCGCACCTTGCGTCCTTCAGCGCTCAGTACCTTGGCTGCATCGACAGCCAGGCCGACTTCTGAGCCAGTGGCGATCAGGATCAGCTCCGGCTCGCCGGCACAGTCCACCAGCACATAGCCACCGCGGGCCACATCGGCCAGCTGCTGTTCGCTGCGCGCCTGATGGGGCAGGTTCTGGCGACTGAAGATCAGGGCACTGGGGCCATCCTGACGCAGGATCGCTTCACGCCAGCAGACTGCGGATTCAACCGCATCGGCCGGGCGCCAGCTCTCCATGTTGGGGGTCAGGCGCAGGCTGGCCAGCTGCTCCACCGGCTGGTGAGTCGGACCATCTTCGCCCAGACCGATGGAATCGTGGGTGTAGACAAAAATGCTGCGCTGCTTCATCAGGGCAGCCATGCGCACCGCATTACGGGCGTATTCCATGAACACCAGGAAGGTGGCGCCGTAAGGGATGAAGCCACCATGCAGGGCGATGCCGTTCATGATCGCCGACATGCCGAATTCGCGTACCCCGTAATAGAGATAGTTACCGCTGGCGTCATCGGCGCTAACCCCTTTGCACCCCTTCCAGATGGTCAGGTTGGAACCGGCCAGATCGGCGGAGCCACCCAGCAGTTCCGGCAGCAGCGGGCCAAAGGCATTGAGGCTGTTCTGCGAGGCTTTACGGCTGGCGATGGTTTCGCCCTTGGCCTGCATCTCGGCAATGTAGGCAGCCGACTTGGCGGCAAAATCAGCCGGCAGTTCACCCTTCATGCGGCGGCTGAACTCGGCGGCCAGTTCCGGATAGGCCTCAGCATAGGCGGCGAAACGGGCGTTCCACTGCTGCTCGGCGGCACCACCCTTGGTGCGGCCATCCCACTCGGCATAGATCTCGGCCGGCACCTCGAACGGGCCATGGTTCCAACCCAGCGCAGCGCGGGTCAGGGCGATCTCGGCGTCGCCCAGTGGCGCACCATGACACTCCTCTTTACCCTGCTTGTTGGGCGAGCCAAAACCGATGACGGTCTTGCAGATAATGAGCGACGGCTTGCTGGCCTCAGCACGGGCCGCGTCAATGGCAGCGGCGATGGCGGCGGCGTCATGGCCATCGACCTTCAGTACCTGCCAGCCGTAAGCATCAAAGCGCTGGGCGGTGTTGTCGGTAAACCAGCCGTGCACTTCGCCATCAATGGAGATGCCGTTGTCGTCATAAAAGGCGATCAGCTTGCCCAGACCTAAAGTACCGGCCAGCGAGCAGGCTTCATGGCTGATCCCTTCCATCATGCAGCCATCACCCAGGAAGGTGTAGGTGTGATGGTCAACCACGGTATGGCCCGGGCGGTTGAACTGAGCGGCCAGCACCTTCTCGGCAATGGCAAAACCAACGGCATTGGTGATGCCCTGACCGAGCGGCCCGGTGGTGGTTTCGACGCCCGGGGTATAGCCATACTCGGGGTGGCCCGGCGTTTTGGAGTGAAGCTGACGGAAACTCTTGAGGTCTTCAATCGACAGGTCGTAGCCGCTCAGATGCAACAGCGAGTAGATCAGCATCGAGCCGTGGCCGTTGGAAAGCACAAAGCGATCGCGGTCAGCCCAACCCGGGTTGGCAGGGTTGTGCTTGAGGTAATCGCGCCACAGCACCTCGGCGATATCCGCCATGCCCATGGGGGCACCGGGGTGGCCGGAGTTGGCTTTCTGCACCGCATCCATGCTCAGGGCTCGGATGGCGTTGGCAAGCTCACGGCGTGATGGCATCAGGGGTCTCTCCTGTGGTGGCAATGACGGGGAACAAAAAACGGCGCGTATTGTCTGCTTTCTCACCTGTTGAGGCAACGACTGGTGGCCATTTCGCGGCAGTTGGTCAACCCTTGTCAGCAAGACGTGACAAGCGCAGCAGCCTCAACCCGCCCATGGATGGTCTTTTTGCCATGAGCGCCGTAGAATTGGACGTCTAGACGTCAATCCACCTATCTATCTAAACGGATGAGCTAACCGATGGCTAACCACCTGTTCACCTCCGAGTCCGTATCCGAAGGGCATCCGGACAAGATCGCCGACCAGATCTCCGATGCTGTGCTCGACGCCATCCTGGAGCAGGACAAGAACGCCCGTGTCGCCTGTGAAACCCTGGTCAAGACCGGCATGGTGCTGGTGGCTGGTGAAGTGACCACCAGCGCCTGGGTCGATATTGAGCAGATCGCCCGCGACACCGTGCGCAATATCGGTTACGTCCACTCCGACATGGGCTTCGATGCCGACTCCTGCGCTGTGCTCAACGCCATCGGCAAGCAGTCACCCGATATCGCCCAAGGGGTGGATCGCCGTGATCCCAAAGAACAGGGGGCCGGTGATCAGGGCTTGATGTTCGGTTACGCCACCAATGAAACCGACGTGCTGATGCCAGCGGCCATCACCTACGCCCACCGTCTGGTCAAGCGCCAGGCCGAGGTGCGCAAGAACGGTACCCTGCCGTGGCTGCGCCCCGATGCCAAAAGTCAGATCACCTTTATTTATGAAGATGGTCGTCCGGTAGGTATCGATGCGGTGGTGCTCTCCACCCAGCATTGCGACAGCGTCAGCCAGAAAGATCTGATCGAAGCAGTGCGTGAGGTGATCATCGATCCGGTACTGCCGCCAGAGTGGGTGAGCAAGCACACCAAGTATTTCATCAACCCGACCGGCCGTTTCGTCATCGGCGGGCCGATGGGCGACTGCGGCCTCACCGGGCGCAAGATCATTGTCGACACCTATGGCGGCATGGCCCGTCACGGCGGCGGTGCCTTCTCCGGCAAAGACCCGTCCAAGGTTGACCGTAGCGCCGCCTACGCCGGCCGCTATGTGGCCAAAAACATCGTCGCTGCCGGCCTCGCAGAGCGCTGCGAAATCCAGGTCTCCTATGCCATTGGCGTCGCTGAACCCACCTCGATCAGTGTCGAGACCTTCGGCACCGGCCGTATTGGCGATGATCGTCTGGTGCAGCTGGTGCGCGAGTTCTTCGATCTGCGCCCCTATGGTCTGATCGAGATGCTCGATCTCAAGCAGCCGATCTACCGCGAAACCGCTGCCTACGGTCACTTCGGCCGTGAACAGTTCCCGTGGGAAGCCACCGACAAGGCCGAGCTGTTACGTCAGGCCGGCGGCATCTAAAGTCACCCGCAAACAGAAAAGGCGCCATCTGGCGCCTTTTGTTTATCTCAGCAAAGACTTAATCATCGCCATCAAGCGGCTTCATCTGTGATTGCAGATAGTTCTGCAGGCCAACCGATTCGATCAGGCTGAGCTGGGTTTCGAGAAAATCCACATGCTCCTCCTCGCTGTCGAGGATGCGTCGCATCAGATCACGGCTGACATAGTCCGCCGCCTTTTCAGCACAGGCAATGCCCTCGCGCAGCAACGGAATGGCATCCATCTCCAGCGCCAGATCGGCACGCAGCAGCTCTGGCACATCTTCGCCGATGCGCAGCTTGCCGAGGTCCTGCAAATTGGGCAGACCGTCGAGGAACAGGATGCGCTCGATCAGCATGTCAGCATGCTTCATCTCATCGATCGACTCGTGGTACTCCTTGGCCGCCAGCCGTTCAAAGCCCCAGTTTTTGAGCATGCGTGCATGCAGAAAGTACTGGTTGATTGCTACCAGTTCGTTGTAGAGCGCCTTATTCAGGTATTCGATAACTTTGCTGTCGCCACGCATGATCTGTCCCTCGCTGGCCGGAACGGCATCAGCCGTACCTGTGGATATCAGTCCTTGATACTAAGCGGCGCAGGCACAGGTTCAAGCTCCCCGCCGAAAAAACGGGGTAAAAAAGTGGGGTTAGTGGTCAGGCAGCGGGGTAGTAGAGCTCGGCCATCAGCGCGGCGTTAGTGTCGTTGATGATCTGCTGCGCCATCTCGGCGCATTTGCCACATTGCAGGGCAACACCGATCTGCTCCAGATCCGCCAGCGTGGTGGCGCCGTTTTCGGCGGCGGCACGGATCTGGCGATCAGATATGCGGCGACAGACACAGACGATCATGGCGGCTCCCGAGCGCTGCACCCCGCAGCTTCGAGCCAAAGAATAAACGCAATGCGAACCGTTATCAATCCAGTAAGTGCAAAAATCACCCACGCCCTGATCCGCGCCCTTCCCAGCCAACGGTAGCCAGCCTGAAACCAAGCGGGCACAATCAACTCCCCGACCACCCTGACGCCAACATCATGCGCACCATTCGTGTTTTTCATCCTGAGCCGCTGGTAAGTGGCGCGCTTATCGACCTCGATGACGCCGCCAGCGCTCACCTGCTGCGGGTGCTGCGCCTGAGTAATGGCGCTGCCATTGAACTCTTTGACGGCAGCGATCAGACGTTTGCCGCAGTGCTTGAAGACTGCGATCGCAAGCAGGCTCGCGCCCGGGTCGGTACCGGCCAGCTGGCATCGTGCGAATCACCGCTCAAGCTCCATCTGGCGCAGGGCATCGCCCGTGGCGACAAGATGGATCTGACCATCATGAAGTCGGTGGAACTCGGCGCTACCACCATCACCCCGGTATTGACCGAGCGCTGTGGCGTGAAGCTCTCCGACGAACGCTGGGACAAGAAACTGGCCCACTGGCAGCGGGTGGCGATCAGCGCCTGCGAGCAGAGCGGCCGTAACCGCGTACCACAGGTGATGGCGCCCATCGCTCTGCCCCGGCTGCTGGCCAGCCATAGCGGCCACGGCCTGGTGCTGGACCCGCAGGCGGGTCAATCACTCAACGCCTTGCCTGGCTTGACCGAAACCACCCTGCTGGTCGGCCCCGAGGGCGGTTTGAGCGACGCTGAAGTGGCTGCGGCCATTGCTGCCGGCTTCAGCCCGCTACGCTTTGGCCCGCGCATCCTGCGTACTGAAACAGCAGCCTGGGCCTGCATGGCGGCGCTGCAGGCGCGCTTTGGCGATCTAGCCTGAACCATAACGATCAAGGAGCTGTGATGACCATTCAACTCGGTATGGTGATGGACCCCATTGCCACTATCAAAACCTATAAAGATTCGAGCTTCGCCATGCTGCTGGCCGCCCAGAAGCGTGGCTGGCAGCTGTGGTACCTGGAGATGGCCGACCTGTCGCTGGTACAAGGGCGAGCCATGGGCCGCATGCGGCCACTGACCGTGGTCGACCGCAAGCAGGACTATTTCCAGCTGGGTGAGGCCATTGAGCGGCCTCTGGCCGAACTCGACACCCTGCTGATGCGCAAAGATCCGCCGGTCGACAACGAATTCATCTACGCCACCCAGATCTTTGAGCGCGCCGAGGCCGAAGGACTGCTGGTGGTCAACAAGGCCCAAAGCCTGCGCGACTGCAACGAGAAGCTGTTCACCGCCTGGTTCCCGGAGCTGACCCCGCCCACCATTGTCAGCCGCCGCGCCGAGCAGATCCGCGCCTTTTATGCCGAGCACGGCGACATCATTCTCAAGCCGCTCGATGGCATGGGCGGCGCCTCGATCTTTCGGGTCAAGGCCGGTGATCCCAACCTGTCGGTGATCATCGAAACCCTGACCGCTCACGGCAGCCGCTACGCCATGGCCCAACGCTACCTGCCAGCGATCACCGATGGCGACAAGCGCATCCTGATGGTCAATGGCGAGCCGGTGCCCTGGTGTCTGGCACGCATCCCGTCGCAGGGTGAAACCCGCGGTAACATCGCCGCGGGCGGCCGTGGCCAGCCTCAGCCGCTGAGTGACAGTGACCGGCGTATCGCTGCTGCTGTCGGGCCGGCCCTGCGCGAGCGCGGGCTGCTGTTTGTTGGCCTGGATGTAATTGGTGAACATCTGACCGAAATCAACGTCACCAGCCCCACCTGCATCCGCGAGATTGAGGCAGTCTATCCGGTCGATATCGCTGGCATGCTGCTGGATGTGATCGCCAGCCGCCTGGGCAAGGGCTGAGTGCCCTTCTGCCAGCGGCGGCGAGCTGCCATAATCAGCGCATTGCCAAGCTGTGAAAGGCTGCCATGGAGAGTTTGCAAAACCACCTGCTGATTGCCATGCCGACGCTGCGCGACCCCTATTTCTCGCGCAGCCTTACCTATATCTGCGACCACAATGACAAGGGTGCCTTTGGCCTGGTGATCAACCAGCCCTCGCCGATCAACCTCGGCGAGTTGTTGCATCAGGTGGAGCAGGTGGACGTGGAGAGTCTGCCGCGCCAATTGCGTGAACGGCCGGTCTTCACCGGCGGCCCGGTCAGCCCCGAGCGCGGCTTCGTGATCCACAGTGGCAACCGCGACTTCGCCAGCAGCGTGCATCTGGCTGACAACCTGACGGTAACCACCAGCCGCGACATTCTGCAGACCCTGGCCCGCAACGACGCGCCCGACAAGTTTCTGGTCACCCTTGGCTACGCCGGCTGGAGTGCCGGTCAGCTTGAGGAGGAGTTGGCCAACAACAGCTGGATCACCATCCCGGCCGATCCGGCATTGCTGTTTGACGTGCCGATCAGCGAGCGCTGGCAAAAGGCGGCAGGCCGCCTTGGCATCGACATCTGGAGCATCGCTCCCGAAGCAGGCCACGCCTGATGCGCCCTAGCCGGGCAGCGGGTCAACGCACCCTGTTGGCCTTTGATTTCGGCACCAAAAGCATCGGTATCGCGGTCGGCCAGGAGATCACCGCGACCGCCTCGCCACTGGCCGCCCTGCCCGCCCGCGATGGCCAACCGGACTGGAGCAAATTAGAAGCCCTGGTGCGCGAATGGCAGCCGGATCTACTGGTGGTCGGCCTGCCGCTCAACATGGATGGCAGCGAGCAACCGCTGACCGCCATGGCCCGCAAGTTTGGCAATCGCCTGCATGGCCGGCTGGGGCTGCCGGTCAGCTTCAGCGATGAGCGGCTAACCACCGCCAGCGCCCGCGAGCAACTGTTTGAGCGCGGCGGCTACCGCGCCCTCAACAAAGGCAAAGTAGACAGTCAGTCGGCAGTGCTGATCCTGGAGAGCTGGTTTGAGCGCAGCGGCTCCAGCGCTTAAACAACAGCTGGCAAAAATTTGACCAAAGTCACACTAATGGCTAGGCTGCCCGCCTTCACCCGGAGAGATCCGACCTGTTGTAGTGCTGGAGCCATCTGATGAAACTGCCTGCGATTGTCCTTGCCACTTTGATCCTGCCCGTGGCTACCCAAGCCGCCGATCTCACTCAGGTCCGCCGCGCCTTGATGCAGGGCGATTGCGACGGCGCCGTGCAAACCCTCAACAGCGCCATCAGCGCTGGCGACGTTGGCGCCATGAACCAGCTGGCAGGCATGCATCTGGTGGGCAACTGCGTCAAGCAGGACGTGGCCGCCGCCACCGCGCTTTATGAATGAAAAAGCCGCTGCCGCCGGTTCTGAGCGCGCCCAAAAGATGCTGGAACGCGCCAAGGGCTGACTGCTGAGTCAATACACAAAGACCGCCGGTTGGCGGTCTTTGTCGTTATGGACGGCAGAAAAGCTCAGCCCTAGCGGCGATCGCCGTCCAGATCCACAGTCACGTTGTCGAGGAAGCCGCTGGCCCCTGTTGGATCATCGCCCTTAAGCTTGATCATCAAGCGCAGATCGTTGGGCGAATCGGCATAGTGGATGGCATCGGCATAGCTGACTTCACCCGCCTGGTAGAGGTCGAACAGCGCCTGGTCGAAGGTCTGCATCCCCTGCTCACGCGACTTGGCCATGGTCTCCTTGATCAGGTGCATCTCGTTACGACGAATGTGCTCAGCCACCATCGGCGTATTGATCATCACCTCAATGGCCGCCCGCCGGCCATTGCCATCACGCCGTGGTACCAACTGCTGGGCGACAATGGCGCGCAGGTTGAATGACAGGTCGAACAGCAGCTGGCTTTTCTTCTCCGGCGGCACCAGGTGCATGATGCGGTCCAGCGCTTGGTTGGCGTTGTTGGCGTGCAGGGTGGCCATACACAGGTGGCCGGTTTCGGAGAAGGTGATGGCGTATTCCATGGTCTCCATCGACCGGATCTCACCGATCATGATCACGTCCGGCGCCTGACGCAGGGCGCTCTTGAGCGCATTGTCGAAGCTATCGGTATCGATGCCCACCTCGCGCTGAGTGACCACGCTTTTGGCATGTTTGTGCACGAACTCGATCGGGTCCTCGATCGACAGGATGTGGCCGCGTGAGTTGCGGTTACGGTAGCCCAGCAGCGACGCCATTGAGGTCGACTTACCGGTACCAGTAGCACCAACAAACAGAAACAGGCCGCGCTTGGACATGACGATGTCTTTGAGGATCGGCGGCAGCCCCAGCGCCTCAACTTCCGGGATCTCGGTTTGGATACGACGGGCCACCAGCCCGGCGCTGTCACGCTGCCAGAACGCCGAAATACGGAAGCGGCCGAGATCAGTCACGGCAATAGCGAAGTTAGCCTCGCGACCGCTGTGAAACTTCTGGTGCTGCTCGACATTCATCGAGGCTTCAACAATCGCCAGCGACTGTTCACGCGACAGTGGCGATTCCATGATCGGTACGATCTCGCCATCCACCTTCACACTCGGTGGAAAGCCAACGGTGATGAACAGGTCGGAGGCATCGCGGCCCACCATCAGCGACAACAGTTTGTGCAGGATCTGCTTGGGTTCCATAACACCACTTCCTTGAGTTAGATATCGCCGCCGTGCTGCATTTTGGCCTTGGCGTCGGCCGCATTGACCAGCCCTCGGCTCACCAGCCCCTGCAGGCACTGATCAAGGGTCTGCATGCCATGGGCCATACCGGTCTGAATGGCCGAGTACATCTGCGCCACCTTGTCCTCACGGATCAGGTTACGGATGGCCGGGGTGCCGATCATGATCTCATGGGCCGCCACTCGCCCGCCGCCCGTTTTCTTGAGCAGCGTCTGGGAGATAACGGCACGCAGCGACTCTGAGAGCATCGACCGCACCATCGATTTTTCGTTGCCGGGGAAGACGTCGACGATACGGTCGATGGTCTTGGCCGCCGAGGTGGTGTGCAGGGTACCAAACACTAGGTGACCGGTTTCGGCGGCGGTCAGGGCCAGACGGATGGTTTCCAGGTCGCGCATTTCGCCCACCAGGATCACGTCCGGGTCTTCACGCAGGGCCGAACGCAGGGCCGCGTTGAAGCTGTGGGTATCGCGATGGACCTCACGCTGGTTGACCAGACACTTCTTGTTCTCGTGCACGAATTCGATCGGGTCTTCGATGGTGAGAATGTGGTGGTATTTGTTGTCGTTGACGTAATCGACCATGGCCGCCAGGGTGGTCGATTTGCCCGAGCCGGTGGGGCCGGTCACCAGCACCAGACCGCGCGGATAACTGGCGATCTTTTTGAACACCTCAGGGGCATTGAGTTCTTCCAGGGTCAGCACCTTGGAGGGAATGGTACGGAACACCGCACCAGCGCCGCGGTTCTGGTTAAAGGCGTTGACACGGAAACGGGCCAGCTGCGGTACTTCGAATGAAAAGTCGACTTCGAGATGCTCTTCGTACTCACGCCGCTGCTTGTCATTCATGATGTCGTAAATGAGGGCGTGCACCTCTTTGTGATCGAGCGCTGGCAGGTTGATGCGGCGCACGTCACCATCGACGCGGATCATCGGCGGAATGCCCGCCGACAAATGAAGGTCCGACGCCTTGTGCTTGACAGCAAACGCCAGAAGTTCGGTAACATCCATCGGTCTAACTCCAGGGCCAACAGTAATCAGGGATTCTATGACGGAAGTTGCCGCACGGCTGCAAGGTTGCCAACGCCGTTTGACATTGGCCGCACTTGCCGCGCACCGGGATGCAGCCGAGATCACACTTTTGGCGGTCAGCAAAACCAAATCCGCTGACGCCATCCGTGAGGCAGCGGCCGCCGGTCAGCGCCAGTTTGGCGAAAGCTATGTGCAGGAGGCGATCGACAAGATCCAGCTGCTGGCCGATCTGGGGCTGACCTGGCATTTCATCGGCCCGCTGCAGTCGAACAAAAGCCGACTGGTGGCTGAACATTTCGACTGGGTGCAGAGCCTCGACCGGCTCAAGATCGCCGAGCGCTTGAGCCAGCAGCGGCCACGCAACCGGGGGCCACTGCAGGTATGCATTCAGGTCAACATCAGCGACGAGCCACAAAAGGCCGGGGTCAGCGTCGCTGAGTTACCGGCCCTGGTGGCGGCCGTACGCGCCCTGCCCGGCTTGCAGCTACGTGGTTTGATGGCAATCCCGGAGCCAGGCAGTGATCCACAGCTGCAGCGTCAG
>JAGOCY010000363.1 GCA_017998495.1 Corallincola sp. | reverse complement strand
CACCAAGGGTACGCTGGATATCCTGGTGGCCACCGATGTGGCGGCTCGCGGCCTGCACATTCCCGATGTCACCCATGTGTTCAACTATGATCTGCCGGATGACGCGGAAGACTACGTGCACCGCATTGGCCGTACTGGCCGCGCTGGCAAGAGTGGTCATTCCATCAGCTTTGCCTGTGAAGACTATGCCTTCAACTTGCCGGCGATCGAAGATTACATTCGACACCCGATCCCGATGAGCAAGTATGATCGCCAGGCGTTACTGCAGGATGCCGAGGCACCGAAGCGGATCCACCGCCATCGTGCTGGCATCAATCGTAATATGCGTGAGCGTCAGCCGAGTGCCGGACGCCGCCGTGGCCCTCGTAAACCCTGACAGGACGTCGCCCGTGAACCAGCCACCTCTGTATGCTGCCATTGATCTCGGCTCCAACAGTTTCCACATGCTGGTGGTGCGCGAGGTTGCGGGCGCGATCCGCACGGTTGCCAAGGTCAAGCGTAAAGTGCGGTTGGCTGCTGGCCTCGATGCTGACAATTGCCTGAGTCATGAAGCCATGGCGCGGGGCTGGGATTGTCTGCGTCTGTTTGCCGAACAACTGCAGGACGTACCGAAAGAGAATACCCGCATCGTCGGTACCGCTACCTTGCGGCTGGCGGGCAACGTGGGTGTCTTCCTGGTCGAAGCGGAGCGCATTCTCGGTCACCATATCGAAGTGATCACCGGTGAAGATGAGGCCAGAACCATCTACCAGGGCGTTTCCTGGACCTCCAGTGGCGAAGGCAAACGCCTGGTCATCGATATCGGTGGCGCGAGTACCGAACTGGTGATCGGTGAGCAAAGTGATGCCAAGCTATTGAACAGCCTGCATATGGGCTGTATCACTTGGCTCAGACGCTTCTTTGCCGATGGCTTGCTGAGTGCCGACAATTTTGCTGCCGCGATCGAAGGCGCCAAAGTGGTGCTGGCTCAAGTCGAGCAGAGCTATCTCGATATGGGCTGGATCACCTGTGTCGGCGCCTCCGGGACCGTGCAAGCGCTGCAAGAGATCATGATCGCTCAAGGGCGTAGTGAGCGGGTGACGCTGAGCAAGCTCAACGAATTGAAGGAACAGGCCATCCAGTGTGGTCGTATCGATCAGCTGGCGTTGCAAGGCTTGGCTCCCGAGCGCTTGACTGTTTTTCCATCTGGGCTGGCCATTCTGATCGCGATTTTCGAAACCCTGCACATCGACAATATGACCCTGGCCGGTGGCGCCCTGCGCGAGGGACTCATCTATGGGATGGTCGGTCGTAAACGGGATTGTGATGCTCGTGAACGGACAGCCGAGAGTCTGATCACCCGTTATCAACTGGATCGGGATCAGGCGGAGCGGGTGCGTAACGTGGCCTTGACCGCATTCACCCAGTTGCATCAGAGCTGGCATCTGAGTGAGCAGTATGGCCGCCCCATGCTGCGTTGGGCTGCCATGCTCTACGAGCTGGGATTGTGTATCGAATACAAAAAGGCGCCGCAACATGCCGCCTACATCATCGATCACATCGATATGCCCGGTTTTACTCCGGCGCAGAAGCAGTTGTTATCGGCGTTGATGCTCAATCAACGGGATGAGTTCAAACTGGATGAACTGGAGCGGCAAAATGCGGTCTCCATGACCCAGGCTTGTCGCCTGGCGCGCATCCTACGGCTGTCCATCATCCTGTGCATGCGTCGTACCGAAGGCACGGTTCCCGAGTTTCGCTTCGAGGCGGATGAGGACCAATTGACCATCTGGTTGCCGCAAGGCTGGCCGCAAGTCCATTATCTGCGCGCCTCCGAACTGCAGGATGAGGCCAAGCGTCAAACCCTGATGGGTTGGCCGACCCGGGTTGTCGAAGAACCCGATGGTGTAGCAGATTGATGCTGCTTGACTCATAGTCGACACAGGGCCTGCGGGCCCTTTGTTATTTCTTGTTTCCGACTCAACAGGAAGACGTCATGTCCAGATTTACCGATTTGCCTCTATGTCCGGAACTCCTACAGACCTTGAATGTACAGGGCTGGGTGCAACCGACGGCGGTGCAGTGTCAGGCGCTTCCTCCGGCTCTTGCGGGGATGGATGTGCAGGTGTGTGCGCCGACAGGTACAGGCAAGACGTTGAGTTTTCTGTTGCCCTTACTGCAGAGCTGGCTGGCAACCCATGGCACGCTTCCGGCTGCGCTAGCGGCGCCAAGCGCCCTGGTGCTGGTTCCGACTCGGGAGCTGGCCGAGCAGGTGAGCCAGGTGGCCCGGGTTCTAGCCGGTTCCCTGACGCCTGCACCTGTGATCCAATTGGTATTGGGTGGCGAACCGCTCGAGGGCCAAGTTGCGGCATTGGCGACAGGTTGCGATCTGCTGATTGCCACCCCGGGACGTTTGCTCGAACTGCTGCGCCAGCAGGCCCTGACCCTGGCTCAGGTGCGGCAACTGGTACTGGATGAGGCTGACCGCCTGCTGGAGATGGGCTTCCGCCGCGAACTGGAGCAGCTTCTGAAGCAGCTTGCTGCACGCCAACAGACGTTATTGTTTTCGGCCACCTTTCCCGATGCGGTGACTGGGTTGGCGCAGGCGCTGTTGCGCACTCCGCAGTTGATTAGCGTCGAGTCCCGGCCGCAGGGAGTGATTGACGAGCAAGGGTATTTGGTGAACAAGGGCAGCAAGGCGGCGCTATTGCTACATCTGTTGCAGCAACAGCGGCCAGGACAAACGGCGCTGGTATTCGTCAACCAGCGAGCCACGGCGGATAGTCTGGTCAAGCGACTGCGCAAACAGGGCATCACCGCTGCCGCCCTGCATGGTGACAAACCGCAGGCTGAACGCAGTGCCGTGCTGGCTCAGCTGCAATCCGGGCAATTACCCGTGCTGGTGGCAACGGATCTGGCGGCGCGGGGGCTGGATATCAGCGCCTTGCCGTTGGTGATCAATTTCGAG
>JAGOCY010000362.1 GCA_017998495.1 Corallincola sp. | reverse complement strand
AGCAGATGCTGGGCCGCCTCCAGGGTGCTAGCCACGGCGGCACTGCCCAGCGCCACCAGCTCGTGGCGACCATCGCGGCTGCGCCAGTAGCAGCGCGGCCAGATGCACTGGTTGGCCAGCAACCCCAGCGGATTGAAGGGGCGGGCCGGCAGCACCTGAATGCGCCAGCTGGCGCTCGGTCCGGCAGCCACCACCGTGGCCAAGGCATCGCGGTCAACCATCTGAAACTCAAGGGACTGTGGTGCTGTCGGCATTGTCGGCGTTACCACCTTGATGTGCAAACCCCGGCGCTTTGTGACCCCCATCGCCAACTGCCGGTTTGCTCGCTGTGGCCGACCACAACTGGACTAAGCTGATGGTGATCTGGCCGGGCCGGCCCTTGGGCTGCAAGGAGGTTGTTGATGCTGACTACATACGTCGCCGGACTGGAACTGGCCCACCCCTTTGTGGCCGGGGCCTCACCGCACTGTTTCGACCCCGACCATGCCCGGGCGCTGGAGCGCCATGGCGCCGCCGCCATCATTCTGCCGTCACTGGTGACCGCCACCTCGCTGGCCGAGCAGCCACCGCTGTTTACCCGCAACCGCTACCTTGAGCGGCTGGCGGTGTTGCGCCGCACTCTGGGTATCCCGGTGATCGCCTCGGTCCATTACCACAGCATGGAGCAGGCGATCAGCGATATTCAGGCGGTGGCCGACGTCGGCGCCCAAGGGGTGGAGGTCAATATTTATCGCCTCTATGTCGATGACACCCACTCCAGCCAGCGCCAGGAGCGCGAGCTGGACGACCTGCTGATCGCGGCCAAGAAAGCGGTCTCCATCCCCATCCTGTTCAAGATCTCCCCCTATTTCACCGGCCTCTCCTATCTCATCGCCCGGCTGGAGGCGTTGGGACTGGATGGCCTGACCCTGTTCAACCGTTTCTACCACCCCGATATCGATCTCGATAACCAGCAGCTGGTGCAGCATTACGTGCTGTCGGAGCGCTCGGAACTGCCGCTGCGCCTCTACTGGCTGGCGGTGTTGTCGGCCCAGCGCCGGCTACCGCTGGCCTGCAGTGGCGGCATTCATGAACTGAGCGACAGCCTCAAGGCGATCATGGCCGGCGCCACCATGGTGCAGATCACCTCGGCGGCGCTGGTGCAGGGGCCTCAGGTGTTCGCCCAGCAGGCCGAGGCGGTGCGAGACTGGATGGAAGCCCACGACATGCGCGCCATCGACGAGCTGCGCGGCTGTATGAATCTCAACCGCTGCCCTGATCCCAGCCTCTATACCGACATCAACCATATCGGCCAGCTCTACCGCTGGTGGCAGGATGAAGGCCATAAACTGTCGCGCTGAGCGTCAGCCTTGACCAGCGGGCGGGCCGTCAGCAATGCTGCCGGACTTGCCTGCTGCCGCCGACGGAACATGGACACCGCCCCCGCCCCGCTCACCCCTGCTGTGATGCTGCATGGCTTTCTCGGCCGTGGTGATGACTGGCGAGCGCTGCAACCGGCGCTCGCCCCCCGCCCGCTGTTGTGCCCGGATCTGCCCGGCCATGGCGCCAACCCGCCGCTGGCCGCCCCAAGCCTGAGCGCCTGCGCCGACTGGCTGGCGCGCTGGCTGGATCAGGCCGAGCTGCCCAAGGTTCATCTGCTCGGCTATTCACTGGGCGGACGTATCGCCCTGACCTTTGCCGGCCGTTACCCCGAGCGGCTGGCCAGCCTGACCCTGGAGGCAGCTCACCCCGGCCTAATGAGCCCTGTTGAGCGCCAGCAGCGCCGGCAGCAGGACTGTCAGTGGGCGCAGCGCTTCAGCCGTGAACCGCTCCCCGCGGTGCTGGCCGACTGGTATCGTCAGCCGCTGTTTGCCGATCTCAATGACGGTGAGCGCCAAGCGCTGGTGGCCGAACGCAGCCGGGGCGAGCACAACCAAGGCGATGGTGCCGCGCTGGCGGCCATGGTCAGCGGCTGCTCGCTGGCCCAGCAGCCTGACCTGCGCCCGATCATTGCCGCCCTGCCTGCCCCGGTGCACTATCTGTTCGGCCGCCTGGATCTGCGTTTTGCGGCCTTGGCTGCAACCTTGGCCGACGCAGGCCTGCAGCTTAGTCTTCATCCTGTTTCTGCCGCAGGGCACAACTGCCACCGCGCCCAGCCGGCGCAGGTGGCCGCCCTGCTCAACGCTTTGTGGAGTGATGCCGATGCCCGTTGCTGAAGCCCAAGATCTCAATGCCCCCGTGCTGTGGACCGACTGCGGCAGCAGTTATCAGGATATCCGTTACCACAAGTCGGCCTGCGGCATCGCCAAGATCACCATCAACCGGCCGCAGGTGCGCAACGCCTTCCGCCCGCTGACGGTGCAGGAGATGATGCACGCCCTGGCCGATGCCCGTTTCGATACCCAGGTGGGCGTGGTCATCCTCACCGGCGAGGGGCCCGATGCCTTCTGCTCCGGCGGTGACCAGAAGGTGCGTGGCGACTACGGCGGTTATCGCGACGACGAGGGCACCCACCACCTCAATGTGCTGGATCTGCAACGCCAGATCCGCACCTGCCCCAAGCCGGTAGTGGCCATGGTCGCCGGTTACGCCATCGGTGGCGGCCATGTGCTGCATCTGGTCTGTGACCTGACCATCGCCGCTGACAACGCCCGTTTCGGCCAGACCGGCCCCAAGGTGGGCAGCTTCGATGGTGGCTTTGGCGCCAGCTACATGGCGCGCATCGTCGGCCAGAAGAAGGCGCGCGAGATCTGGTTCCTGTGCCGTCAGTACGATGCCCAGCAGGCGCTGGAGATGGGGCTGGTCAACACCGTCGTGCCGCTGGCCGAGCTGGAGTGCGAGACGGTGCGCTGGTGCCGCGAGATGCTGCGCAACAGCCCGATGGCGCTGCGCTGCCTCAAAGCCGCGCTCAATGCCGACTGCGATGGTCAGGCGGGGTTGCAGGAGCTGGCCGGCAACGCCACCATGCTGTTCTACAT
>JAGOCY010000019.1 GCA_017998495.1 Corallincola sp. | reverse complement strand
ATGGCGCCTGGAGCTGGAGTGAGCGTAGTGAGCGGCTGCGCGATCTGCTCAATGGACGTGCTGCCGTTTACTATGCCCAAGGCCATCTGAGTGGCAGCGATAGCCTGCTGTTCGACAGTCTGGCGGCTTTGCGCGGCGCCCCCAAAAGGGGTTGGCGGGCGCCGCCGGTGATCCACGACAGCCGGCCGCTCTTGGCCGATCTGCGACTGATCAAGAGTAGCGAGGAACTGGCGGTGATGGCGCGGGCGGCGCAGATCAGCGCCGAGGCCCACAACCGGGCGATGGCGATCTGTCGCCCCGGTCAGTTTGAGTATCAGCTGGAAGCCGAAATCCTCCATCAGTTCGCCACGCACGGGGCCCGTTTCCCGGCCTACAACTGCATTGTCGGCGGCGGCATCAACGCCTGCATTCTTCATTACACCGAAAACAGCGACCCGCTTAACGACGGTGAACTGGTGCTCATCGATGCTGGGGCGGAGCTGCACGGCTACGCCGCCGATATCACCCGTACCTTCCCCATCAATGGCCGCTTCAGCCCGCCTCAGCGCCAGCTGTACGAGCTGGTGCTCAATGCCCAGCAGGCCGCCATGGCAGCGATCCGCCCCGGTAGCACCATTGAGGCTGCAGGCAAGGCGGCGATCCAGGTGCTGACCGCGGGGCTGGTGGCGCTGGGTATTATTGAGGGTGACGTGGAGACGCTGATCAACAGCGAAGCCTACAAGCCCTATTTCATGCACGGCATTGGCCATTGGCTGGGGTTGGATGTGCATGATGTGGGTGATTACAAGCCCGGTGGTCAGCAGCGCCCGCTGCTGCCCGGTATGGTGCTGACTATTGAGCCCGGTCTTTACATCGCGCCGGATGCCCCAGTGGCTGAACAGTGGCGCGGTATCGGCATCCGCATCGAGGATAACCTGGTGGTCACCCGCAGCGGGCATGAGGTGCTGACTGCCGCAGCGGTCAAGACGGTGGCCGAGATTGAAGCGCTGATGGCAGCAGCCCGGTCATGAGCAGCCCTTCCGAGCCACTGCTGGATCTGCTGATCGTTGGCGGTGGCCTGAGTGGTTTAACCTTGCTCCATCGGCTGCGCCAGCTCTGCCCAGATCGCCAGCTGCTGCTGGTGGAACAGCCCGAGCGGCTAGCTGCCGCTGAGCGCGATCCGCGTCTGCTGGCCTTGGCTCGCCACTCCCAGCAGCTACTGCAGCAGTGGCAATTGTGGCCGCAGCTGGCGGCTGATGTCAGCCCGATCCATAGCATCGAGGTGAGTGATCAGGGCCATGCTGGCCGGTTGCTGCTGCGTGATGACTCTGCACAGCCGTTTGGCCATGTCGTCGAAGCTGCGGCCTTAAGCCGAGCGCTGAAGACCGCATCGCTGCCAGTGCGTGGCGCCACCATTGGCAATATCGAGCAGCAGGCGGACCTTATCCGGGTGACTCTGGCCAGCGGTGAGACGATCGCCTGCCGCCTGCTGGTGCTGGCCGATGGTGGCAGCCAGCGTTGGGATCAGGCGCTCGGCCAACAGCGCAGCGCCATCCCCTATGCCAATCAGGCACTGATCGCCTTGGTCGAAAGTGATCGCCCCCATGGCGGCCGCGCCTTCGAGCGCTTTACCTCGGCAGGGCCGCTGGCCCTGCTGCCGGTGGGTGAGCGTCAGTTCAGTTTGGTCTGGTGCGGCACTGAGGCTGATTGCCAGAGCCGCCTCCAGGCGGCACCCGAGCACTTTAACCGGCTGTTGCAACAGGCCGTTGGCTATCGCGCCGGTGAACTGCAGCTGGTGGCCGAGCGTAATGTTTACCCACTGGCGTTGATGCAGGTGGCGCGGTTGATGGGTCACCGTTGTCTGTGGCTTGGCAATGCCGCCCACACCCTGCATCCGGTGGCGGGGCAGGGTTTTAATCTGGCCCTGCGCGATATCGACTGCTTGTGTCGTTTGTTGGCCGCCAGCCCCATTGCCGATTGGGGCCGCTACCCGCTACTGGCCGACTACGAGCGCCAACGCGAGGGTGACATTGCCGCCACGGTACGCTTTACCGATGGCCTGCTGGCGCTGTTTGCCAACGACCATGCGTCGTTGGTGGTCGGGCGTAATCTGGCACTGGCAGTGCTCAATCTGCTGCCTGTCGGACAGCGGTTGATCACCCGCCAGGGTATGGGCTTGGGCAACCACTGAAACGAGGATGATGCAGGTGATGGAACAGGCCGATCTGGTGGTAGTAGGCGGTGGCATGGTCGGACTGGCGCTGGCAGCGGCACTCGCGGATTCGCCGCTATCGGTAGTAGTGGTGGAGCAGGGGGGCGCCCCAGAGGCTGAACCCTCGCTAAGCCGGGTCAGTGCCCTTAACCATGCCAGTCTGGCGCTGTTGCAGCGCTTGGGGGTATGGCCGCTGGCGACGCAGTTCGCCGCCCCGATCACGGGCATGCAGGTATGGCAGGCAGATGCCCCTGGCCGGCTGCAGTTTGAGCCGGCCATGGCCGACTGTGCCGATCTCGGCGCCATTGTGGCCAATGATGCGGTGGTCGCTGCGCTGTGGCAGCGGCTGAAGCGGGCCCGCAACGTTCAGCTGTGGGCAGATGCCAAACCCCAGACCCAGACCCTGACCATGGGCAAGCGTGATGCCTTTCTACAGCTGGCCGATGGCCGCACCCTGAGTGGCGCCTTGCTGGTGGCTGCCGATGGCGCCCACTCCTGGCTACGCCAGCAGGCGGGCTTGCCTCAGCTGTTTGCCGATTACGGCCACGATGCGCTGGTCACTACTCTCCAGTGCACTGAACCCCATGGCGGTATTGCCCGCCAGATCTTTCATCAGTCCGGACCAGTGGCCCTGCTGCCACTGCCGGATGCTCATCAGGTGTCGCTGGTGTGGAGCCTGCCGCCGGTTGACGCGGGGAAGCTGCAGGCGCTGGATGATGATGCCTTTACCAAAGCGGTGACGGTGGCCAGCGACTGCTGTCTGGGCGTGCTCAGGCCGCTGTCGCCACGCCTGCGTTTTCCGTTGCGCTGGCGTTTCACCCGCCACTGGCTGGCCGAGCATCTGGTGGTGATTGGTGATGCGGCGCATACCATCCATCCGCTGGCCGGGCAGGGTGCCAATCTTGGGCTGATGGATGCAGCAGTTCTGGCCGAGCAGTTGCTCGCCCAGCAGCGCAGCGGCCAGACGCCGGATCAGCAGGCAGGGTTGCGGGCCTTTGAGCGCTGGCGTAAGGCTGATGCCTTGGCGCTGTCAGCGGCCATGGCTGCATTGCGCGCAGCCTTTGCTGTGCCTGCGCCGTTGCGGTCGCTGGTGGGAGTGGGAATGGGGCTGGTTGATCGTGTTTCCCCCCTCAAACAGCAGCTGCTGCACCACGCCTTATGGGGGCCAGGACAGCTGCCGGAGCTGGCCAAGCCACTGCCCAGCAGCTGAGGTTGGCTCGCCATTTGTTACCTTTCAGGTAAAAAAAAGCCCGCGCAAGCTGCGCGGGCATCCAGTACTTGGCAAATCAGGATGTAAACAATCCAGGGAACTACATGTCCGGTGCGGGGGCGACACTCCCCGCGCCACACCAGAGAGCGCTGGTCCAGAAGACCAGTCTTTCCGCGAGTGAGGCCATTGTAAGAGCTGACGCGGTCACGGCTCAATCGAGTTAAATTCCACCAATAAATTAGTAAATCTAATGAATTGTCTGGCGGGTCCGCCAGCGGGTGAGTGGCTTGTCGACTCCAGGCGAGATCACATCTCATTGTTGAGGCTAGATGTTGCCTGGATTTTTGCGGCTGGGATGGGTGGCACAGACCTGGCCAACGGCGCGATTAACATTAAGAAATAGTTATTTCTCTAATGTGATCCTTGCCCGTTTTTGTCTGGCCATGGTGTATCAGCAAAGACTTATAATCGATAGCCATACATTGCGTATGGATTTCGTCCGTGAGCGACTCGTGTCATCGCCCGTCTGCCTCTGAGCCTGCAGCCATCCCCTATCAGGGGCCGTGGTGGTGGCGGCCAGGACTGATGCGTCACCTGACCATCATCCTCATCCTCAAACTCGCGGCCATTGTTCTGATCAAGTTTTTGTTTTTTTCGTCGCCGGCGCCGCTACCGCCTGACTGGGCTTTGACCGATGCCACGACTTTTGATGTCTATCGTGACTGAGCCGCTGTTGATGGGCGCCCTAGGCGCCCTGAGTTTGTGGCTGGATCGCCTTCATCGCCCGTTGGCGGGCGGCCGCTGGCGGGCCTTGAACCTGCTGCTGGCGCTGCTCCTCAGCGCTATTCTGCTGTGGTGGCCGCAGCCGCTGATGGACCATGCCGGCAAGGCTGATCATGGCCTAGCCACTTTGCATCTGTGGTGGATTTGCGCGGCCTACATCCACGGGGTTGGCTTTGAGCCGCGCTTCTGGCTCTGGCGCCTGCTGTTCAGCCCCTGGCTCAGCTTGCCCGGCAATGGGTGGGGGCTATGGCTGGTGGTGATTGCCCTGTCGTGACTTGTTTCAAATTCCACTTTGAAACTGTGATCTCTTGGGTATAGTGGCGCCAAAACAGGCAGATGAGATGACGGCATGGGGCAGCCACAGCCACAGCCACAGTTCAGCTGGTCGCTTCGGGTCTACTACGAAGACACCGACGCTGGCGGCGTGGTGTTTTATGCCAACTATCTGAAATTCATGGAAAGAGCGCGCACCGAATGGTTGCGCGCCGGCGGTGTTGAGCAGGACAGCCTGCTGGCACAGCAGATCGCCTTCATGGTACGATCCGCGCACCTTGAATACTTGTCCCCGGCACGTTTCAACGAGCAACTGGTTGTCAACAACAGCATCGATCAGCTGCGTGGAGCGAGCATCATCTTCGCCCAGGAAATCATTCGCCCGAATGGCCAGGTTGCGTGTAGCGGCCGGGTCAAGGTTGCCTGCGTCAACCTTGAACGCAACGCCCCCGTGGCCATTCCAGATGTTGTCAGAGGAGCTTTGACTGGTGAACGGTAACATTTCGTTCTTCCACCTGTTCTGGGATGCCAGTCTGGTGGTGCAGTTGGTTATGTTGATCCTGCTCGGCCTGTCGGTCGTGTCTTGGGCCATGATCATTCAGCGTGGCAAAGTGCTGCGGGCGGCGCAGGCCGATGCCGAGCAGTTTGAAGAGCGGTTCTGGTCGGGCGCGGATCTGACCCGCCTCTATCAGGAGCTGTCGGCGCGCAGTGAAGGGGTAACCGGCATGGCTGCCGTGTTCCGCTCAGGGTTCAAGGAGTTTGTCCGTCTCAACAAGGCCTCTCATCGCCATGGCAAAGAGGTGATGGACGGCACTTACCGGGCGATGCGCGTTACCCTGTCGCGAGAAGTGGAAGCGCTGGAGAACAGCCTGCCGTTTTTGGCCACCGTGGGTTCAGTCACGCCTTACATCGGCCTGTTCGGCACGGTGTGGGGGATCATGAACGCCTTTATCGCTCTGGGCAGCGTCAATCAGGCGCAGATCACCCTGGGACTAGTGGCACCCGCTATCGCTGAGGCCTTGATCGCTACCGCCATGGGGCTGTTTGCCGCTATTCCGGCGGTGATCGCCTACAACAACTTCTCTACGCGGGTTGAGAAGCTGGACAACAACTACGCCAACTTCATGGACGAGTTCTTTGCCATCCTGCACCGGCAAATGGCCGCGAGCGAGGGTTAATTACCCATGAGCTACCGGCACAAGCGCCGTAAACCTATGGCCAGCATCAACGTCGTGCCCTACATCGATGTGATGCTGGTGTTGCTCATTATCTTTATGGTCACTGCACCGCTGCTGACCCAGGGGATCAAGGTTGACCTGCCGCAGGCCACCGCTGAGCCCCTGCCCAGCGAGAGCAAGACCCCGATTGTCGTTTCTGTTGATGTCACGGGTGACTACTTCATCGATGTCGGCGATGGCAACAACGAAAAGATTGATCTTGAGGCCCTGCGCGTCGAGGTTGCCACCCGGGTGAAACAGGCGCCAACCACACCAGTGGTGGTTAAAGGTGATCGCACCGTTGCCTATGAGCAGGTGGTCCGGTTGATGGTCGAGTTGCAGGCTGCTGGCGTTCCCAGCGTTGGCCTGATGACGGAAATGCCGGAGAAATAAGGTGTTGGACCCGTCGCTACGCCGAGCTTTGTGGTGGTCGGTCGGTGCCCATGTGGTGCTGGCCATCTTGCTGACGGTCAGTTTCGATTTCAGCCACAACCGGCCGATAGGCACTACGGTGCAGATCGTTCAGGCAACCTTGATCACCGATGCCACCGAAACCAAGGCACCGAAAAAGAAGCCGGACGATCAGAAAAAGAAAGAAGAACAGAAGCGCAAGCTCGAGGAAGAGCGCGAGAAGCGCGAGCAGGAAGCTGAACAGTTGAAGCAGGAGCAGCAACGTCAGGCTGAAGCCGAGCAGCAGCGTCAGGCCGAGGAAGCTGCAGCGGAGAAAGCGGCGCAGGAAGCTGCAATCAAGAAAAAGGCGCTACAGGATCAGAAGGCGCGAGAGGTAGAGGAAGCGCGGCTCAAAGCGGAACAAGCCAATCAACGCAAGGCCAAAGAGGCGCGTGAAAAGGTAGAAGCCGAGAAGAAAGCCAAAGAGCTGGAAGCCAAGAAAAAGGCTGAGGCAGAGAAGAAGCGTCAGGCTGAAGAGGCCAAGAAGAAAGAAGAAGCACAGAAAAAGGCCGAGGCTGACAAAAAGCGTAAGGCGGAAGAAGCCAAGAAGCGCAAGCAGCTGGAAGAGCTTGAGCGCCAGATGCAAAGTGATTTGGCGGCCGAGATGGAGGCGATGGAAGCATCGCAGGCGGCGGCTGTTACCGGTGAAGTAAATGAATGGGTGATGAAAATTCAGGGCAAAGTGATGCGCAACCTTAACAGCGAAAGCATCGTTGGTAGGACATGTGTCATCCCCATTCGCGTTACGCGCAAAGGCTTGGTGCTTGATTTTGGCGACGGTAAAGGTAAGGGTGATCCTCTGGCCTGCGAGGAGGGGGTACGCGCAGTGAAGAAGGCCGATCCACTGCCGATGCCGCCCGATGACATCATCTTTAAGAGCTTGTGCAAGGGCTCAGATCCTTGCGAGATGAACATCCACATTGCCCCAGAGCGGTAAACGACAGGAGAGGATGAATGCTGAAACGCTTGCTCGCAGCCGCCGCGATGGCCACAGGCCTGTGGTCAGCCACCGCTGGCGCGGCGCTGGATATCTACATTACTGAAGGCCTG
This sequence comes from Corallincola sp., assembly GCA_017998495.1. Taxonomy (GTDB): domain Bacteria; phylum Pseudomonadota; class Gammaproteobacteria; order Enterobacterales; family Neiellaceae; genus RGIG665. The sequence continues at coordinate 3,435 of JAGOCY010000019.1, read as the reverse complement.
GCTGGGGCCCGGCCCGTTGCCATTGCCCCATTCAAGAATCTCGGCGCCTACAAGCCGCCGTTTCCGGTGGAGCAGGTGGTGGCTGACGATCTGCGCCGTAGCGGTAAATTCCGTCCGCTGGATCTGGCTGAGATGCCGCAGCAGCCCTACCTCGCTGAACAGGTCAACTACTCCTTGTGGAATGCCAAAGGGGTAGAGGCGGTGGTGATCGGCACAGTTAACAGCAGCGATGGCGCCAATTTTACGGTGACCTGGACGTTGCTGGATATTTTGAGTGCCAAAACCAGCACCACGCTTAAAGATGGGCAGTTGACTGAAACCCGTACCAAGTTTCTCGCCGAAGGCACGCGGGTAGTTGCCGCCAAGCAGTTTCGTCAGTATTGCCACCTGATCAGTGACAAGGTTTACGAGCGTTTGACCGGTGAGCGTGGTGCTTTCCTCACCCGCATTGCCTATGTGCTGGTAAACCATGGCAAGCCCAACCCGTTCCAGCTGGCGGTTGCCGACTACGACGGCTTTAATGAGACGCCGCTGTTGCGCTCCAAAGAGCCGATCATGTCACCGGACTGGTCGCCAGATGGCAAGAAACTCGCGTATGTCTCCTTTGAACGCGGCCGTTCCGAGATCTACATTCAGGATCTCTATACCGCCAAGCGCACCCGGATCACCAATTTCAAAGGTATCAACGGGGCCCCCAAGTTTTCTCCCGATGGCCGCAAGCTGGCCATGGTGTTGTCCAAAGATGGTGAACCCGATCTCTATGTCATGGATCTGGCCACCAGTGCCCTCAGCCGTGTCGCACCGAGCCGTGAAATCGACACTGAGCCATCATGGGCACCCGACGGTCGCTCGCTGGTTTTTAGTTCGGAGCGGGGTGGCAAACCTCAGATCTACCGAGTAGAATTAGCGTCCGGCAGTGTATCTCGGATGACCTTCGAGGGAGAGATGAACCTGGGTGCGTCGATATCGCCAGACGGTCGTAAAATGTTGCTTGTCAACAGGACCAACGGGCAGTACCGGATTGCTACTCAGGACCTCAACTCGGGAGCCATTCAAGTGCTAACCCAAACGCAACTGGACGAGTCGCCGAGCTTTGCTCCCAATGGCAGCATGATTATGTACAGCACGCTGCACAATGGGCGCCAGTCTTTGGCACTGGTCTCGACGGATGGTCGCTTCAAGGCGGTCATGCCGGCGTCTAGCGGTGAGGTGCGCGCTCCGGCTTGGTCCCCGTACCTGTACTGACGACCCCCACCAACCAACGTGAAAAAGGAAAATAACATGTCTCTGAACGCGCTGTTCAAGGCTGGCCTGCTGGCCCTCGGTATGATGACTCTGGTTGCCTGTTCTTCCACCGAAGACACCGACAACGCTGGCGCTTCTACCACTGAAACCGTTGCTCCGGCTGACACTGGCCCGAGCGCTGCAGAACTGGAAGCCCAGCGTCTGGCTGAGCTGCGTAAGAACCACATCGTGTACTTCGAGTTCGACAGCTCTGACATCCTGGCTCAGGACGAAGAGATCCTGCGCGCTCACGGTGCCTACCTCGCCGAGAAGAGCAACGTCAAAGTGCTGATCGAAGGTCACTGCGACGAGCGTGGCACTCCTGAGTACAACGTTGCCCTGGGCGAGCGTCGTGCTAACTCCGTGGTTAACTACCTCAAGGGCCTGGGCGTGAGCGATGCTCAGCTGTCTGTGGTTTCCTACGGTGAAGAAAAGCCGGTTGACCCGTCCAGCAACGAAGCTGCTTGGGCCAAGAACCGTCGCGCTGTCCTGGTTTACTAAGACCGGTAGCCTGAACGATGACGGGTTCGCGATTTGCAGTAATGATGTTGTCGCTGATCCCGTTGGCGACCGGGGCGGCTCCCGCCCCGGTCACCGACCTCGGTGGTAACCAACCTTCCTCCTCTTCTATCACTCCCACGCCGCCTCCATCGACCACCCGGTCGACTGTTGGTAGCAGTGCGCCCAGTCGTAATCAGGGCACCGAGTTTCAGCTTGAGCTGATGAAACAGGTGCAGCAGCTACAGACGGAAGTCAGCGAACTGCGCGGGCAGTTGGAAGTCCAGAATTATCAGATCCAGCAGTTGACCGAACGCCAGCGCGACCTCTATCAGGAGCTGGATCGGAGGGTGGCTGCTGGCGGCGCTGCTGCCACCACAGGCGCAGCAGCCACAGGGGCGGCTGCTAGTAGCGGTGATGCGGCCCCGGCGGCGGTACCAACCCCACCGGCCGATGGCAAGGAGCAGCAGTCCTACGAGAAGGCGGTGCAGCTGGTGCTGCAGGATAAGAACTACGACAAGGCGATCCCTGCCTTCCAGAAGTTCATCAAGGATTATCCCAACTCCAGTTATCAGCCCAATGCCCGCTACTGGCTGGGCCAGCTGTTGCTTAACAAGGGTGATTCAGCCGCTGCTAAAGGGCAGTTCCAGAAAGTGGTGAGCGCTTATCCAGATTCGCCCAAGGTGCCTGAGGCGCTACTCAAGCTCGGTATCATTGCCCAGCTTGATGGTGATGCAGCGGCGGCCAAGGCCAACTACGAGAAAGTGATCAGCCAGTATCCGCAGTCGGCGACCGCCCAGCAGGCAAAAACACGACTGCAGAGCCTGTAACGGCTGTGATCAACAGCAAATTAGCGGTTGCATGAGATCGGGAAATCCGTATCATAAGCCGCCGTTGCGCCGGGGTCTGAAAGGTACCGTTGCAACACGGATGGGTCGTTAGCTCAGTCGGTAGAGCAGAAGACTTTTAATCTTTTGGTCGAAGGTTCGAATCCTTCACGACCCACCATCCAACCTCCTACGGGAGGTCAATTTTTCCCGATTACGGGTCGTTAGCTCAGTCGGTAGAGCAGAAGACTTTTAATCTTTTGGTCGAAGGTTCGAATCCTTCACGACCCACCAAATCGGGAACAAATTGCAGCGCTTTTCAAGGTCGGGTCGTTAGCTCAGCTGGTAGAGCAGTGGACTCTTAATCCATAGGTCGAAGGTTCGAATCCTTCACGACCCACCAACCTTGAACCTCCCCTGTTGTCGCCACTCCAAGTCGATAGAACTGTCGCTAAGGGATGAACCCTGAGGCGCCACTCCCTATAATCCGTGCACGCTGATGTTGAGGGTTGGCCCATGAACACCTTTGCCGCTGCCGAGCAGATTCTCCATTTCCCGCCCAAGCCGGCGCCGTTGACGGTTGACGAGCAGCACGCCTATCGCCAGTCGATCGCCGAGTTGCTGCAAGCCCGTAATGCGGTGCTGATCGCCCACTATTACACCGATCCTGAAATTCAGGCGCTGGCCGAGGCCACCGGTGGTTTTATTGGCGATACGCTGGAGATGGCGCGTTTTGGCAAGCAGCACAGTGCTACCACCCTGATCGTTGCTGGCGTGCGCTTTATGGGCGAAACCGCCAAGATCCTTGCCCCGGACAAACAGGTGC
>JAGOCY010000361.1 GCA_017998495.1 Corallincola sp. | reverse complement strand
GGGTCTTCTCATCCATATCCTGACTGGGGTCGACGGTATAGCTGCCCAGCAGCGAGCGCACCCGCTGCGGGCCGGCGCCAACGCCGATGGTGTAGATCTTGACCTGCTCCTGGCGGGCGAGCTCGGCCGCCTGCAGCGGCTGCAGCACCCCGGCATTGCTGGTGCCATCGGTGAGCAGGATCAGCACCCGGTTGTCGGCGGGCCGTTCGCGCAGCTGTTTGACCGCCATGCCGATGGCATCGCCAATGGCGGTCTCTCGTCCGGTCAGGCCGACTTGGGCCTCGCCCAGCAGCTGGCGCACCACCTGACGATCCAGCGTCAGCGGCGCCTGCAGATAGGCGCGATCCGAGAACAGGATGAGGCCGACACGGTCGCCTGTGCGGCGGCTGATAAAGTCGTCGGCCACCGCCTTGACCACCGTCAGCCGGTCCACCGCCTGCCCCTGATAGGCAAAATCGTCACGGCCCATGCTGCCCGACAGATCGATGGCCATCAGCAGTTCGCGGGCGCTGACCGGCAGCGGCAGCGGCTTGCCCGCCAGTGCCGGGCGGGCCAACGCCAGCACCAGCAGCCCCCAGCACAGGGCGGCCAGTAGCAGTTGCAGGCGATGACGGCCATGGTGGCCGCTGCTCACCACCCCTTCGGCCTGCAGCTGCTGGAAGAAAGGGACGCGCAGCGCATCGCCACTGCTGGCGGCGGCCGGCCACCAGCGGCGCACCAGCCAGGGCAAGGGCAGCAACAGCAGGGCCAACGGCCAGAGCAGGGTCATCGGCCGTTCTCCTTCAGCCAGCGGCGCACCGCTTTGAGCAGTGCCGGCCGGTCGATGGCCAGCTGATTGAGGGCCGCTGGCGGCAGATAAAGGGCTGTGGCCAGCCAGCCGGCCTGCTCGGCCGTCAAGCCGCCACGGCCGGCGCAGAGGTAGCCCAGCCACGCCTCGCCCTGCAGCACCGCCACCGCGGATGCCGGCTCAATAGCCAGCGCCCGCCGCCGGAGCAGGCTGGCCAGCGCCAGCAGCAGCGGCCGCACATCGGCACCGGCGGCCAGCGTTTTTTCGATGGTGGCCAGTTCGGCCCTGGCCCAGCGCCAGTGGCGGCGACGATGACGCAGCCACAACCACAGCGGCAGGCCGATGGCCACAATCAGCAGCAGCGCCGCCAGCAGCCACCAGCCGGGCGCCGGTGGCCACAGGCTGACCGGCGGCGGCAGATGGATGTCGCGCAGCTGGGCCAGCGGATCGGCACTGGCGGTGGTCATGGCCAGCAAATTCATGGCTGGCCCCGCGTCGGCCGCGACAGGCTGGCCAGTTGCGGTTGCAGGATCTGCTGCACCTCATCGCCGGTGCGCAGCGGCAGCAGCGCCATCCGCTGCTGCTGGCCGAGCTGCTGCAGCAGCTGCTGACGGGCGGCAAAGGGGCGGCGATAGGCGGCACGCTGTTTGGGGTCAAAGCCATCGAAGGTGGCAACCGTGGCGCCATCACTGAGCTGATAGTGGCCGTTGGCCGGCGCCTGCAGCTCCAGCGCGTCATGAACCAGCAGGTTGGTGACGGTATGGCGGCGGGCCAGCCGGCGCAGCTCGGTCACCGCCAGCCCGTCCAGATCGTGAAAATCGCTGATCACAAACAGCAGCGAACCGGGGCGGGCCAGCTGGTTGAGGCGACTGAGCGCCTCGGCCAGCGTCGGCTCAGAAGTCTGGTTGCTCGCCAGCGCATCGCTCTGGGTGGCCAGCGCCAGCTGCTGTAACAGCTGCAGCAGCTGACTGCGGCTGCGCTGCGGGGCTAGGGTGCGCAGGCCGTTGGCCGCCAGTAGCAGGCCGCCGATACGGTCGCCGCCATCGAGCGCCACCCAGCCGAGCAGCGCCGCGGCCCGCGCCGCCAGCACCGACTTGAAGCAGTCACGGCTGCCAAAACGCATCATGGCGCGACTGTCCACCAGCACCATCACCGGCCGCTCGCGCTCTTCATGGAACAGCTTGGTGTGAGTGCGGCCACTGCGCGCCGTCAGCCGCCAGTCGATGGCGCGGATATCGTCGCCGGGCTGATAGATGCGGCTCTCGGCGAACTCCATGCCACGGCCGCGAAAGCCGGAGCGGTAGTTGCCGAACATATGGGTGCGCACCGGCCCGGCCGGGGCAAAACCGGCGATGGCCAGCGGCGGCCGCAGCCGCACCAGCTCATCAACATGCACGGCAATGCCGTAATCGGCCGGGCGTGGACGGTTCATCGGCAGCGCTCCTTCAGCTCACCGGCACCCGCCGCAGCAGTTCATCGAGCAGCCGATCGGCGGTCAGGCCATCGGCCTGGGCCTCGAAGTTGAGCAGGATGCGGTGGCGCAGCGCGTCTTTGGCCACCGCCTGCAGATCGGCCGGGGTGACGAAATCGCGCCCCTGCAGCCAGGCATGGGCCCGCGATAGCCGGTCGAGGGCGATGGTGCCGCGCGGGCTGGCGCCAAAGGCCACCGCCCCGGCCAGATCGGCGCCGTAGCGCTCGGGCTGACGGGTGGCCAGCACCAGCTGCAGCAGGTAATCCTGCAGGCCGTCGGCCATATAGGTATTCAGCGCCGCCAGCCGGGCGGCAAAGATCTGCTCCAGGGTCAGCAGTGGCTGCTGCAGCGGGGTCTCGCCCAGCGCCTCGCCGCGCACCAGTTTGAGGATCTGGCGCTCGGCCTCCAGATCCGGGTAGCTGATCTGCACATGCATCAGGAAGCGGTCGAGCTGGGCTTCTGGCAGCGGATAGGTGCCCTCCTGCTCAATCGGGTTCTGGGTGGCCATCACCAGAAAAAAGCGCGGCAAGGGGTAAGTGGTGGCGCCCACCGTCACCTGGCGTTCAGCCATCGCCTCCAGCAGCGCTGACTGCACCTTGGCCGGCGCACGGTTGATCTCGTCGGCCAGCACCAGATTGTGGAACACCGGCCCTTTCTGAAAGCGGAAGCTGCCATCTTCCGGGCGGTAGATGTCGGTGCCGGTC
>JAGOCY010000360.1 GCA_017998495.1 Corallincola sp. | reverse complement strand
CTTTACCGGTCGCCACCAGATTGCGATAGAGCAACGAACTCTTGCCATCACCGAGCACTGAGGCCAACAGATCCAAGGGCGCTTCATCGGCATGGCGGGCCACCACCGTAGGCATGCTCACTGCCACCATCGGCAGGTGGATGCGATCCTCCAGGGTGACGTAGCGATCAGCATCGAGGCGGTGGAGCTTTTTCACCGGCTTCTCAACCGCCGGGCCAGCGGCAATGGGTCCAAAATACTGGGAGACCCAGGCCAGGGTCTGGGCTTCGTCAAAGTCACCAGCGATGGTCAGCACTGCGTTGTTAGGGCCATACCAGCGTTTGAAGAACGCCTCCAGATCAGCCAGCTGGTAACGCTGGATATCTTCGCGCCAGCCAATCGTCGGCCAGCCATAAGGATGATCGCTACCAAACAGGGCGGCATCTATGGTTTCGCTAACCCGGCCATAAGGAGCGTTGTCCACCCGCTGGCCACGCTCGTTCAGCACTGTCTCCTGCTGCACCCGAAATTTGGCTTCAGTCATCGCCGGCAACAGATAACCCATACGATCCGATTCCAACCACAACACCATCTCCAGATAGTTGGCCGGCACCGTCTGGTAATAGTTGGTGCGGTCACTGTTCGTGGAGCCATTGAGGGTGCCACCGGCCTCGGTGATCAGGCGAAAGTGCTCTTCATCGGCCACGTTGGCCGAGCCCTGAAACATCATATGTTCAAAGAAATGGGCAAAGCCGGACTGGCCGCTCTGCTCACGCGCCGAGCCCACATGGTAGGTCACATCCACATGCACCAGCGGCTCACTGTCATCCGGGTGGAGGATCAGGGTCAGGCCATTCGCCAGCCGGTATTTGCTATACGGCAGTGCCAGTTCGCCTTTACCGGCCGAACGTTCAATCAGGGTGATCCCCTCACCCTGCTCGCTCACTGCCACCGGGGCCCCACAGCCCACCAGCAGCATCAGGGTCAATGCCGTCACAGCCAGCCACGCTGGCGCCTGCACCGCATTAGTTTGGCGCATCATTAACCTCATCAAGACTCACCTGCCAACTGCAACAACACTTTGCCCTTACCACCACCCGCCGCCAGCTGGCGCTGTGCCTGCGCCGCTTCTGCCAGTGGCCAACACCCTGCAATGGCCAACTGCAACTGACCGGCCGCCGCCAACTGCAGCAACCGCTCCAGCTGCGGCCGCTCAGGGGTGACCAGCAAACCGGCGCCGTTGAGGCCTCGCGCCTCAGCCGCAGCAATCAGCGCCGGCGCGGTCAGCGTCGGCACTGTCACCAACTGGCCATGCTCAGCCATCACCGCCAGCCAGGACAGCACAGGATCGCCACCGATCAGATCGATGATCGCATCAACTGTGACCACCTCAGCCAATGAGTGCGGACAATGGCGCCCAACGGCGACCACCTGCCAGCCAGCGTGGCGCGCCAGCTGCACCACCAGCTGGCCGACCGCGCCTGCGGCGCCGAGCACCGCCAGCCGGCCCGGTTCGCGGCTGACCAATGCCAGCGCCTGCGCCGCAGTCAACGCGGCTAAGGGTAGCGCCGCCGCCTGCTGCAGCGACAAGCCATCGGGCACTGCCACCAGTTCGTCGCCAACCACAGCCACCTGCTCAGCATAACAACCGGCCGGCAGCGGAAAGTTAACCAGCCCGCAGACGCGATCACCGATCTGCCAGCCACTGTCAGCGCCGGCTGCTACCACAGTACCGGCCAGATCATAGCCGGGGCAGAAAGGCCACAGCCCGCGCTTACCCACAGCCGCCGCAGCCCAACCCAACCCCTGCCGGGTTTTGAGATCGATCGGATTAAGCGCCGCGTATGCCGTTGCTACCACCACCTCCGCAGCGGCGGGCTCGGGCCGGGCCACAGCTTCCAGGGTTAAGAGTTCAGGCCCACCAAACTGGTGGATGACAATACGCTGCATCATGGCGAAGCGGGTCACAGGCAGGAGCAAAGGTGGGAGGTTACACTAGCCAGAGTGACAGGTGCAGGGGGACAGCGACAATGGCGCTGTTACCAGCGGTTGCACCATCCTGTTGGCACTGATGGAGAATGGCCTTGGGACGTTTCTTTTTACTGCCGCTGCTCGCCTGTCTGGGCTGGTATCTCTACCTCTACTGGCGCGGCTATTCGCTACGTCAGGGGCTGCGCGGCTTTCTCTGGATCCTGGCCATCTCCACCGCCTTGGCCGCCCTCTTTACCCTGTTGCTGTGGCTGACCCGTTAGTGATGATCACAACAACGCCCCGACATGCGGGGCGTTGTGCTCGACCATCAGGGTTAGTGAACCAGCGCCAGCAGCACCCCGGCCGCCACCGCTGAACCCAAGACCCCGGCGACGTTGGGGCCCATGGCATGCATCAACAGGAAGTTATGGGGGTTGGACTCCAGCCCCACCTTGTTGGCCACCCGCGCCGACATCGGCACGGCTGATACCCCGGCCGCGCCGATCAGTGGGTTGACCTTACCGCCGGTGGCCCAGTTCATGAACTTGCCCATGATCACCCCGGCCGCCGTGCCCATCGAAAACGCCACAGCACCGAGCACCAGAATGGCCAGGGTCTGCGCCGTCAGGAACTGCTCTGCGGACAGTTTGGAACCCACCGCCAGCCCGAGAAAGATGGTGACGATGTTGATCAGCTCGTTCTGAGCGGTCTTGGACAGGCGCTCAACCACCCCGGCTTCGCGCATCAGGTTGCCGAGGCAGAACATACCCACCAGCGGCGTTGCCGACGGCAGCAGCAGCAGGCAGACCAGCAGCACCAACAGCGGGAACAGGATCCGTTCGGCCTTGCTGACCGGGCGCAGTTGCTCCATCACCACCTTGCGTTCCGCTTCAGTAGTTAGAGCCCGCATGATCGGTGGCTGAATGATCGGTACCAATGCCATGTAGGAATAGGCGGCCACAGCGATGGCCCCCAACAACTCAGGCGCCAGCTTCGATGCCACATAGATGGAGGT
>JAGOCY010000359.1 GCA_017998495.1 Corallincola sp. | reverse complement strand
GCCTATAGCAGCCAACACTTGCTGCTGCAGGGGTGACAATACGGTCAAAAGCTCTACCTCTCCTGATTAGCGCTGCGGCTGCTGGTTGGCGAAATAGCGTAACAGAAACTCCTGCTCCAGCGGCGACAGGTCAAAACGCAAGGCGACCTCCTCCAGCGAGGGGCGATCATGCAGATGAAAATCAGAGAGGTAGCGAATGGCCCGGCACAGGGATTGGCCATGAGGTGTCAGCCCGGGATGAAAGCTCATGCGCCCCCCTGTGGGGCCAGCACTGGCTGCAGCGCTCAGCCCACCTGTGTTGCGATCTCATCATCCAGTACGGTCAGTTTGACCATGCGCTCATAGACCGGCAGCCATTTGCGATCCAGAGCTTCAACATCACGAATATTGCCGAGCAGCTCCAGCACCCGCGCCCCCCACAGATAATCACTGTGATGTAGCGGTTCGTTGATCCCGGCTGGGGATAACAGATGAGCGGCGTAATTACTGCCCAAGCGCCAGTGTTCCAACAGCTGCGGCAGGATCAGCGGATTAAGCTGATCCGCCAACTCCCCCAACTGCTCATGGGACAGCTTCTTACCCTTACGCTCCAGCACTGCAGCGGCGGTAAAAACGGCCAGATGCCCCATCCGGCTGAGAATGCCGGCGGTCACCACATCGGACACATCAATGCGGCGCGCTTCCCGGCTACTGCGATGGCGGTGCTGCCAATAGAGTTCGGTCGCTCGCCGTCCCAGATCCCAACCGGCCTGCCAGTTGTGTTTGAGCTCTTCGGTCAGCACATTGGAGATACCGCGGATCAGGTGCATCTGGCGCAGCGCAAACACCAGCGCCGTCTCCCCCACAGCATGAATCCCCAAGCGGCGGATGGCATCCACCAGCTTGCTGCAGTCCTGCTTGCCCGCGGCATAAAGCGGGCTATTCGCCAGCTGCAGCAGGTAACCGCAGAACGCAGGGTCGCGCACCGCCACCTGCTCAACGTCATAGACGTCGCTGCTGCCCATCTGACAGAGCTTACGGATCTCCAGCACATGCTCCGGCAGTGACAGTAAGGTGTGGTGCTCATCATCACCACTGACGATACGGTCAACCACCAGTTTCAACATCACGCCGATGCTCGACACGCTTGCCCGCCTGCTAGGTAATCTGCCTGTGGCCTGAAGTATGCGCGACTTCCGCCAATCCGGCTGCTGCCCAGATGCGGAAACATGATGAAACACACGCCCTGAGACAGATCTGGGGGCTCACTGCAACGCAGCATCACGGGCGCTATTGATCAGCGCCGGATCGAGCTTGAGACCACGCAGCAGATAGCCTTCGACGCTGCCATAGCGACGGCTAGCCTCTTCGATGGCGGCCTCAATGTCGCGTTCCTGCATGAAAAACAGGGCTTCAACGCTTTCAGGCACAGTGCTCAGGGCGCGACCACTCTTCATGGCGATGGCGGTCAACACCTCGTTCATCTGCTGACGAATGGGGATCTCGCGGTAGATGTTGGTGATGAGAAAATCGGTTTTGATGTCATCGAGCCCCACCCCGAGCGCGGTCATCAACAGCATGGTCACCACCCCGGTGCGCAGGCCACCATCATCGCAGTGCACCACCACCGGCCAGTTCTCTTTATCCAGCATGACATTCAGCACCTCTGCGACCTCAGGCGTGTGCTCGATGATCAGGCTGCGCGCTAGCTGGTGGTGCAGATCAGGCGGGATCACGCCGATATTGCCGGAGGCAATCGCATCCCGAATGGGTTTGTCGAATACCGCCACACTGATCGGGATCACCACCGGCCGGGCGCCAGTGGGCAGCAGGTCTTTGCCGGTGGCGGCGATCTCGGTAGCCGAGCGTAACTCGATCACGGTTTTGATGCGGCGTAGCTCGAGATCGCGCAGATCTGCAGGCGACAACTGGTGCAGCGAGCCTGAACGAAACAGGATCCCTGGCTTGACCCGGCGGCCATCGTCGGTGGCATAACCACCGATGTCGCGGAAGTTGTCCTGACCATCCAGGATCAACCGGCGTTCACTCACACTCAGCGTACTGGCCAAGGTTAGCGGTGCCATCAGCATGAGCACCAAAACTCGCCACCAGTTCGTCATCAACAGCTCTCCAACACCCTCTGTTGATTGACAGTTTACACCCGTACGACCAACGGCGGAGGTTCAACTACTTGGTCAGCAGCAGCTTGTCTTCACGGGTGCGGCGCAGGTAGTAGCGCTGGCCGTGGTGCTCGATGCAGATCAACGAGCGTTCGCCAAACAGCTGATCACTGACGATCACCGGTAATGCCGATGGCTCAGCGACGGCAGCAGGCGCTTGAGGAGAAACAGGTTGAACCAGCATGCAGGCATCTCCAGCAACAGAACGTCACCGGAGATTATATGCGAACAATTCGCATTTCAATGGCATCGCGCCACAGCTCTGCGCTACATCAAATTCAGGGCAAGGCGCTCACCAGTTGCGCCAGATCCTGCTGCGGCGGTTGCGGCATCTGCTCGGCGGGGGTACCGATATAGATAAAGCCGACCAGGCTTTCGCCGTCAGCCAGCTGCAGTGCCGCCGCCACGCCGGCATCCCGGGCGAAATAGCCGGTACGCCAGATGGCGCCAAAGCCTTGGGCAACAGCGGCCATCTGCAGGGCATGCGCCGCGCACACCGCTGCCGCCTGCTGCTCCCATGGCGGCACCTTGTCATGGGGCTTAAGCCGGGCCACCACCATCACCACCAGCGGAGCACGGCCAGGCAGGCTGCGCGCCCTGGCCACCGCCGCCTCATCGCCACCACGGGTCTGCTCTGCGGCCGCCAGAATGTCACCCAGCCGCTGCAGATCCGCCCCCTCAGCGGTAATAAAGCGCCATGGGCGCAAACGGCCGTGATCGGGCACATTAACTGCCGCCCGGAACAGGTTGGCACGTGCTTCGCCACAGGGGGCCGGCGCCACCAGCTTGCCGCAACTACGGCGGGTTAAC
>JAGOCY010000358.1 GCA_017998495.1 Corallincola sp. | reverse complement strand
CAGGGCGCGGGTACCGCTATCGCTGAAACTGGGCACATACACCAACTGCTGCGGAAAGCGGGCCGCCAAGGCAGTCAGTGCCTGCTGCCAGCGCGGCTCACCATGGCCCATCACCACCAGCTGAAAGCGCCCGGGCAGCAGCGCCTCCAGTGCGGGTAACAGCTGGGCAAAGCCCTTCTGGCTGGCCACCCGGCCGATCATCGCCAGCAGCGGCAGGCTGTCGTCCACCGGCAGGCCATGGCGTTGCTGCTGTTCGGCTTTGCAGCCGGCCTTGCCCGCCAGCCGCCCGGGGCCGAAGGGCTGGCTTTGGGCCGGATCGCTGGCCGGGTCCCAGCTGCTGGCATCGACACCGTTGACGATGCCACTGAGCTGCTGACGGCGATGCTGATAGCTGGCCGCCAGACCGTGGCTGGTGGCGCTGTGCAGCAGCTCGTCGCGATAGCTGGGGCTGACCGTCACCAGTTCGTCCGCTAGGCGAATGCCCGCCTTGAGCAGGTTGATACAGCCCATGTCTTCAAAGAGTTCAGGGACAAGTAGGCGCGGATGGATACCGATAGGCTCATGCCAATGGCGGTCGAAGCGCCCCTGATAGGCGCCGTTGTGGATGGTCAGCACCGTACGGCAGCGACGAAAACGGGGGTCGCTGGCGTAATGCTCACGGCGGTAAAAGGGCACCAGCGCCGTCGGCCAGTCACTGGCGTGGATGACGTCGGGATACCAGTCGAGCAGCTGACACAGGCTGAAAGCCGCATGGCTGAGGTAGGCATAGCGCAGCGGGTTATCGTCATAAGGGTTGAGGCCATCGTCATAGATGCCGCTGCGACCGAAAAACTGCTGATGTTCCAGCAGATAAACCGGCACTGAGGCATGCTGCCAGCGCCAGACAAAGCCCCCATAGCTCTGCCAGAACGACAGCGGCACGGTCAGCGGACCGACTGGGGTGAGCTTAAGCTCAGGGTCAATACGGGCGTAGCGGGGCAGCAGCACCCGCACCTCGTGTCCCTGGCGGGCCAGCGCCGCCGCCAGGGCCGCCGAGAAGTCAGACAGACCGCCAACCTTGACCAGCCCTTCATACTCTGAGGTCACCAGCAAAATGCGCATTATGTGTGCCTGACGCTGCCCGATGCTGGTTAAAGCCTAACGGAGTCGGCGTCAATCTCTACAGCCTAAATCGATTTAGCTTATCAGTGTTGGTTATGTTGGCCATCGCCGCAGACGGCGCCGCCAGCGCTTGCTGTCAAGCTTGGCCAGCGGACTGGCCTTAAGGCTGGCAATCGCCTGCTGGCGCTGCTGCTCCAGCTGCTGCAGTTCCGCTACCAGCAGCGGCTGGCTGACTCTGGCGCCATCGCTGTTGAGCAGCAGGGCCACCACCACCGCCTGATCATGTAGTTCGCCCAACAGCGTCTGCCATTGGCGCAGCTCGGTCAGGGTTGCCTGGGCACTGCTGGGTGCTTCGCCCAGCAGCTCCAGCCGGTAGCGCAGCTTCTTGACGGCAATGCGCAGTCGATGCAGGTCGGCCGGGCCGCTGTCGGCGCGCAGCCGGCGACAGGCGCGGCTCAGGTTGCGGCCATTGCGGGCACAGCCTTTGGCCCAACGATGGCGCGCTGGCAGCGGCGGCAGCAAGGCCAGCAGTGCCTGCAATTGCTCGCACTGGTACTGGTAGTCGCTGCTGGTCAGCCACTGACTGAGGCGCGCCCGATCGCCCGTGGACGTCGCCAGCCCGGCCACGGCTGAGGGCCCATGGCGCTGACGCAGCAATGACAGGGCCACCGCCTGGTCGCGATCATCGCCGGTCGCCGTCATCAGCTGTTTGATGGTGGTGGCGATGGGGGCCAAGCGCAGCGCCGGCTGCAGTCGTGCCAGCAAGCCTAGGAGCGCGCGCAACCGGCGCAAGTTGACCCGGTATTGATGAACAGCCTCATCGTCGCCGGCCAGTATCGACGCCTCGTAGCTGCGGGCGGCCAGCAGCAGCTGCAGCAACGGCTGTTGGCCAGGTTCAGCATCAGTCGTCGCTGGCGCAGCCATGGTCGTCACCGTCAAGCTCAGGGTTATCGCTGGCCAACGGCTGCCAGCGCAGTTCCAATCCGGCGTCGGCCAGCCACGCGGCTTCGCGGGCCAGATCGGCATTCACCAGTTCGCGGTTCGCCAACCACGCCGAAGGCAGCTTGAGGACCATCTGCCGCCCCTGCACCTTGACCTCAAAGCGCGGTACATAGCCGGGCTGGCGAGCCAGGTTGAGCACCACCGCCAGCCGTAGCAGCCGACACAAACGGCGCTGGGTACGGGCGCTCAACCCCGGCTGATCGCTGAATTCGTCACGCTTAAAGCGCTTGCGGTGCCAGCGCACCAAGGTTGCCAGCAGCTGCTGTTCGCTCTGATTGAAACCCGGCAGGTCACAGTTGGCGAGAATGTAGGCGGAGTGGCGCTGTACCCCCTTGCTGTTGATATCCAGCCCGACCTCATGCAGCCAGGCTGCATGCTCGAGCAGGGTGCGGCTCTCTGCCGGCAGCAGCCAGCGCTCTGCACTTTGATCCCACAGGGTGAGAGCGACTTGCACGACCTCGCTGGCGTGATCGCGGTCCACGTTGTAACGGGCCATCAGGCTGGCGCGGGTGCGCTGGCGGATGTCGTGATGGCGCATGGCGGCATCCATCTCATACAGCACCCCTTCGCGCAGCCCCGCTGAGGCAAAGCTGAAGCCATCAATGCCGAGGGCCTCCTGAACGGCCATCAGAATAGCCAGGCCACCCGCGATCACCGGCTTGCGGCTGTCGCTAATACCCACCAGCGCGATCTGTTGCCAGTGACCGGCGCCGATCAGCTGCTGGCGCAGTTCGGTCAGGCGGGCAGCGGTTAACAGGCCATCGTGATGGCCTAGGGCGATCACCGCATCACGCAGCGCTGCGGCCGTGCCTGAGGTGGCGCGTACGCTATGCCAGCCGTGGCGCCGAAACGGGCTGACCACCGGCTCCAGCGCTT
>JAGOCY010000018.1 GCA_017998495.1 Corallincola sp. | reverse complement strand
GTGCCAGCCATTTGTCCATGGTCAGCGGATCATCACTGAAGTCGGCGGCAAAGGCCTCGAGCAGCCGGTCGGCACAGGGCAACTGCCAGTGGCAGGCGGCACGCAGCGCTGCCAGCCGCTCACTCATGTTATCCGCCTGATCGTGATAGTGGGCCACCTGGGCGTCCGCATCCTCGGCCACCGCCGCCTGCAGATAGAGCAACGTCGCGGCGCGAGCGCGCACTGCGGCTTCATCAGCCTGATAGCGATAGGGCCGTGGCAACGGCTGACTCAGCCAGTGGCGGGCCACGGCCGCCAATGCCTGCCCCAGCTGGCGATAGAGGGCCAGCATGCGCTCATGCAGTTCCACCACATTACCGCTAAAGCCGGCCTCCAGCAGGGTTTCAAGGCTGGGCAGCGTCAGCAGTTCGGCGATAAAGGCCGGATCTTCGGCCTCGTTGCCACAAACCGCCACCAGCGCAGCCATGGCCACCGCCGGCAGCGGCTGGAAGCTGTCAGCCAGCAGCGCGGCGGTCACCAGTTGCTGCCAGCTGTCCCAACGGCAGAAAGGGTCACGACCATGGCGCAGGATCAGCGCCCGTGCCTCATCGCTCTGGGCAAAGTGCACCTTGACCGGGGCACTGAACCCCTCGCCCACGGCGATCGCCGGCACAGCGTCAATGTCACTCAACAGCCGTTGCTGCTCGCTGCTCGCCAGCAGCAACGGCTGCGGCAACGGCTGACCCTGCGCATCCATCAGCGGCAGCGAGCGGCCATCGGCCGCCAGCAGCTGCAACTTGAGCGGGATCAGCAGCGGCAGCTTGTCGGCCTGATCGGCGGTCGCCGGGGTGTGCTGACGCAGGCTCAGGCGCAGGGTCCGGGTTGCTGGATCATGGGCGACCTCCACCGTCACCTCGGGGGTGCCGGACTGACTATACCAGCGCTGGAACAGGCTGAGATCGCGGCCATTGGCATCGGCCATGGCGGCCACAAAATCATCACAGGTGACCGCCTGCCCATCATGGCGCTCGACATACAGGGCCATACCGCGCTGGAACCCCGCTTCACCCAGCAGGGTGTGGAGCATGCGGATCACCTCCGCGCCCTTGTTATAGACGGTAACGCTGTAGAAGTTGTTCATCTCCACCACCCGCTCCGGACGGATCGGATGGGCCATGGGGCCGCTGTCCTCGGCAAACTGACGCCCCCGGATCACCCGCACATTGCGGATGCGGTTGACCGCCCGCGAGCCAAGATCGGCCGAAAATTCCTGATCACGGAACACCGTCAGCCCCTCTTTGAGGCTGAGCTGGAACCAATCGCGGCAGGTGATGCGGTTGCCGGTCCAGTTGTGGAAATACTCGTGGCCGATCACCGCCTCGATGCCGTGATAATCCTCATCGGTAGCGGTGCGGCTGTCGGCCAGCACGTACTTGGCGTTGAAGACATTGAGCCCCTTGTTCTCCATCGCCCCCATGTTGAAGAAGTCGACCGCCACCACCATGTAAATGTCGAGGTCATATTCGAGGTTGAAGCGCCGCTCATCCCAGGCCATCGACTGCTTGAGCGATTCGAGGGCGAACTGGGCCCGTTCGCCCTTGCCCGGGTCAACGTAGAACTCCAAAGCGACACGGCGGCCACTGCGGGTGACAAAGTGATCGGTGACCTGATCAAAGCTGCCGGCCACCAGCGCAAACAGGTAGCAGGGCTTGGGAAAGGGGTCCTGCCACTCAACAAAGTGGCGGCCATCGGCCAGCAGCCCCTGCCCCACCCGGTTACCGTTGGCCAGCAGGTGCGGCACGCTTTGCGGGGCACGAATGGTGACCCGGTAGCGGCTGAGCACGTCCGGGCGGTCGGCAAAGAAGGTGATGCGACGAAAGCCTTCAGCCTCGCACTGGGTGCAGTAAGCATCACCTGAGCGATACAACCCTTCGAGCGCGGTGTTGGCCGTGGGATTGATCACCACCAGTGACTCCACCACCAAGGCCTCGGCCGTGGTGGCGATGGTCAGGCTCTGCTCGTCGAGCTGATACTGGTCGCCACTGAGCTCGACACCATCGACCCTGAGCCACTGCAGTTGCAGCTGCTCGCCATCGAGGCGCAGCGGCTGGCTGTGGTTGCCCTGACGACGGATGGTCAGCCGCGACTGAACGCGGGTCGCTTCAGCATCGAGGTCGAACTGCAGTTCAACCTCATCAATGACATACAGCGGCGGCTGATAGTCGTGACGGTTACGGGCGCTGCTGCGGTTGGGATTGTTGCTCATCGAACAGAGACTCCTCGGCCTGGTGCTGGGGTGCCGGCAGAATCTTGATGCCGAGGAAACCGTAGAGGATGGCGATCAGCGGATTCAGCAGGTTGAAAAAGGCATACATGAAATAGTCGGCGGGCGATACCAGCAGCACGCTGAACATGTAGGAACCGCAGGAGTTCCAAGGGATCAGCGGCGAGGTGATGGTGCCGCCATCCTCCAGCGTGCGCGACAGGTTGACCAGCGCCAGCTTGCGCTCGCGGAACGCCTCACGGAACATCCGCCCCGGCATCACGATCGACATGTACTGATCAGCAGTGACCACATTGACACCGATACAGGTACAGAGCGTTGCCGCCACCAGCGAGCCGGTACCCTGCACCAGCTTGAGCATCTGGGCTACCAGCTGCTTGAGCATGCCGGTGCACTCCATCACCGCACCAAAGGCCATGGCGCAGATGATCAACCATACGGTGTTCAGCATCTTGGCCATGCCGCCGCCGCTGAGCAGATCGGCCAGGCCCGGCTGCTCCGAGCTGACCTTGACCCCCTCAAAGCTGGCCCGCCAGATCGCCAGCACCACACCGCGCCAGCCCTGATCCGCCAGCTCCGGAAACAGCAGCGGGATGCTGTCGCCTTGCACCAGCGCCGCCCACAGACCGCCGATCAGCGCACCGACAAAAATGGCAGGCAACGCCGGCACCTTGCCAATGGCCATGGCCAGTAGCAACAGCAGCGGCAGCAGATTCCATGCCGACACCTGATAGATCGCGGTAATGCCATCGGTGATCACGGTGATGCGGCTGGCATCCCCCTGCGGCTGTTCGCCGGCGCCGAGAATGGCAAACAGCAGCAGGGCAATGGCCAGACTGGGGCCACTGGTCCAGACCATATGGCGGATATGGGCAAAGAGCTCACTGCCGGCCACCGCCGGCGCCAGGTTGGTGGTCTCCGACAAGGGTGACATCTTGTCGCCAAAATAGGCGCCTGATACCACCGCCCCGGCGGTGATCGCCAACGACAGCTCCAGCCCCTGGGCGACGCCGATAAAGGCCACGCCAACGGTCGCCGCCGTGGTCCAGCTGCTGCCAATACTCAAAGAGACGATGGCGCAGACCACGCAGCAGGTGAAGTAGAACCAGTTGGGGTCAATCAGCTGCAGGCCGTAATAGATTAGGGTTGGCACTGTGCCGGCGAGCAGCCAGGTGCCGATCAAGGCACCGATCATCAGCAGGATCAGTACCGCGCCGAGGGCGACCGAAATGCCGCGCATGATCCCCTGCTCCAGCACCGCCCAGCGATGACCATGAGCCAGGGCAATGGCGATGCCGATGGCCGAGGCCAACAGCAACGCGATCTGGTTAGGGCCAAAGGAACTGGAATCACCAAAGAGCATCACCGACGAGGTGAGCAAAGCGATCAGGATCGCCACCGGCACCAGCGACCAGAACAGCGACGGCAGCCGCGCGGAAGGAGCAGCAGACATGTAAGACCTCTGTGGTTAGCAGGCGGGCCGGGTCAGCGACCGATGCCAATCAGCGACAAGAATACTGCAGCAATCGCCAGGGGACAGAAAATGCGCACCAGCCACAGCCAGACCGGGCGCAACGACGGGCGCAGGCCAATGTGGCCATCGCGCAACGCCGGCGCCATCAGGTAGCCGGCAAAAATACAGATCAGCAAGCCGCCGAGCGGCAGCATCACATTGGAGGTCAGAAAATCGATCAGATCGAAAAAGCTCTTGTTGACCGTCTGGCCGTGCCACTGCCAGGAGAACTTGGCCCAGTCATGGCCAGCAAAGGAGGAGACGGTACCAAGACTGAGCAGCCAGATGGCAAAACCGGCCAGCCCGGCAGCCTGCCAGCGACGCAGGGCAAAGCGCTCGACCAGATAGGCCACCGACGACTCGATCAGAGCAATGGCCGAGGTAAAGGCAGCAAACACCAGAATGACGAAAAATGCGATACCGAAGAAAGTGCCACCCGGCATCTGGGCAAAGGCGATGGGCAGGGTCAAAAAGACGAGATCTGGCCCTTTATCGATGGGCAGGCCGTTGCCGAATACCACCGGAAAGATCGCCATACCGGCGGTGAGCGCCACTGTGGTGTCAGCCAGGGCAATGGCCAGCGACGTACGGGCAATCGAGGTACCCTCCGGCAGGTAGGCGCCGTACATCATCACCACGCCGCTGGCGAGACTGAGCGAGAAAAAGGCCTGGCCCAGCGCCATCACCAGCGTATCAACGCTGATCTTGGAAAAATCAGGAGCAAACATAAAGGTGAGCGCTGCGGCCCCATCGCTGGTGAGCAGGGCATAGAGGGCCAGCGCCACCAGCATGATAAAGAGGGTGGGCATGGCGTATTTGACCGTAGTCTCCAGCCCCTTCTGCACCCCCAGCGCTACGGTCACCACCGTGGCCAGCATCACGGCTGAGGTCCAACCGACCATGGCCCAGGGATCGCTGGTCAGAGCCGTGAGCAGGGCACTCATCTGGTCACGGGCTACGGCGCCCTCGGCCACTACAAAGTGACCATCGCCGGCGTAGAAGACGTACGCCAGCGCCCAGCCCGCGATCACGGCATAAAACGACAGGATGAGAAAGCCGGCGATCACTCCCATCCAGCCGATGGCGCCCCAGCGTCGGCTGTGGCCACTCTGGCGAGCGATTTCAGCCACCGCCGCACCAGGGCTACGGCGCCCGGTCTTGCCCAGCAGCACCTCGGCCATCATCACCGGAATGCCAATGGCTAACACGCAACCCAAGTAGATGAGCAGAAAGGCGGCACCACCGTTCTCCCCCATCATGTAGGGGAACTTCCAGATGTTGCCCAGGCCAACAGCCGCGCCGGTCGCCGCCAGAATGTAAGCGAGCCGGTTGGACCAGGTCGCGTGGCTGGGTGCCGGCAGGCTCATGACGACTCCTTCAGTCGGTGACTTGGGTGGCCGGTTTGATGGTGGCCGCCACCTCAGGCGCAACGGCCGCATCCAGGGCAACCCGCGCCGCTTCCATCAGGAACAGGTCATCACTGCTCTGCTCCTCCGGCTCCGCCGGGATCTCCTCCACCTTCGCCAGGGGAGGCAGCTGCTTGAGGGCACGGCGACGGTTTTCCAGCTCCAGCCGGCGCTTGTCGTCGGCCGCCAGCTGAGCGCGCCGCTCAGCCTCGTTAAGCGAAATCAGCTTGTCATTCTTATGGGCACGGTAGATGGCGGTCTCCTCAGCCAGCAGCTGGAAGGCCGGATCGTTGGCCGCCCGCTGCTGGTGCCGCTCAACCAGCCAGCCCAGCGTCGGGTAGCCGGGAGTCTGCTGCGCATAGTCAACCTTGGCAATGGAGTCCCAAGGCAGCGCGTTATCTTCCTGCGCTTCACCAAACTCACCAGCGTCCAGGGCGCTGGGCAGGGCGACATCAGGTACCACCCCCTTAATCTGGGTGCTACCGCCATTGATGCGATAGAACTTGGCGGTGGTGTAGGTGATATCCCCCATCGGCTTGGAGAACATGTCATAGCGCCGCTGCAGCTGCCAATGCTGCTGTACTGTGCCCTTGCCGAAGGTGGCCTCACCGACGATCACTGCCCGGCCATAATCCTGCAGCGCTGCCGCCACAATCTCTGAGGCCGAAGCACTGAAGCGGTTGACCAGCACCGTCATCGGGCCGGAATAGAGCGAGCGCTTGTCCGGATCATTCTTGACCTCAACATCGCCATCGCTGTCACGGATCTGCACCACCGGGCCGCCATCGAGGAAAATGCCGGACAAGGCGGCGGCTTCTTCCAGCGGACCACCGCCGTTATCCCGCAGATCCAGCACCAAAGAACTGGCCTGGGCCATCTCCGGTTTGGTCAGCAGTTTGGCCACATCCGCGCTCACCCCCAGGTAGAAGCTGGGCACGCTGACCACGGCCACCTTGCTCGCCTCTTTACCCACGGTCGCGGGCAGTTCGAGCAGTTCCAGCTTGGCGGCGCGATCTTCAAGACGGATCTTGTCACGCACCAGTACTATGGTGCGTGTCTTGCCATCGGCACCGGCGTTGGCCGGCAGCACCTCCAGGCGCACTTTGGTGCCCTTGGGTCCTTTGATCAGGGCCACCACCTCATCGAGGCGCCAGCCGATCACATCCACCACCTTGCCATCTTCACCCTGGGCGACGGCAACAATGCGGTCATCCGGGGTCAGCTGCTTGGAACGCTCGGCCGGGCCGCCCTTCACCAGGCTGCGCACCACCGTGTAGTCATCATCGCTCTGCAGTACCGCACCTATGCCCTCGAGTGAGTTATGCATCTCTGACGAGAAGCGCTCGGCATTCTGCGGCGACAGATAGGTGGTGTGGGGATCAATGGAGCGGGCGTAGGCGTTGACGAAGGTCTGGAACACATCTTCGCTATTGGTCTGCTGCAGCCGCTTGAGCGCCAGGTTGTAGCGCTTACTCAGGGTATCGCGGATCTCCTCCTGCTTCTTGCCGGTCAGCTTCAGGCTGAGCGCCTCGCTTTTGACCCGCAGTCGCCACAGCTCATTGAGTTCCGCTTCAGTTTTTGGCCAGGCCGCATCTTTACGCTCCGCCTCAAACGACTCTTTGACACTGAAATCAAAAGGCTGATCGAGCAGGCTGAGGGCGTAGACAAAGCGCTGATAACGACGCTGCTGATAGAGGTCGTAAATACGGTAGATCTCATCCAGCGACCCCGTCAGCAGGGCTTCGCCCAGCCGGGGGCGCACCGGCTCGAGCGCCTTGATGTCCCCTTCCATCAGGAACAGGCGCTGATAATCAAGGGCTTGCAGATAGCGGTCAAAAATTTCGGATGACAGCTTGGCATCAATATCGAGCGCCTTGTAATGGCTGCGCGAATACTTCTGGGCCACACGGGTCACCGCCTGACGGTGCTGAGGTTCTTGGGTCAATTGCGGCAATGCCGAGGCGTCAAAAGGTGGAGCCACCGCCAGCGCCAGCGGCGCCGTTACAGCCATCATTGTTGCCAGCAGCCATGTCAACTTCAGCTTCATCCGCACAACCTCGTCGTTATCCCGTGACGCCGTCAGCCATCAACTTCTGGCAGTCGCCAGACTGAGGGCCTCAGACTTGACCCAAACCGACAGGCCGTTATCCAGCCCAACCTGGACGTTATCGCCCTGCATGGCCACCACAGTGCCATATACGGGGCGAGCGCCAGTCTGGACTTTGACGCGCTGATTAACCACAAGTTGCCCGGCGGTCAGCGGCTGATTGTCAGCAGTCGTTTCGGCCGCGCTGTCGCTGGCCACCACTACGGGCGTCGGTTGAGCCTCCCGGCGTGGCAGCGCAGCACGCTGGCGGCGGCTGTCGCTAGCGGCCTGCGGGCGACGTTCCGCCTGTGGCGGGCGCGGACCACGACGCTGTTCGCCAGCCTGCTCACCCTCACCACGCGGACCCTGCGCACGACTGCGGCGCGGACGTTCACCGTCCGCCTGCTCGCCACCGGCTGCGCGGGCGCGGGCCTTGGCTTCCGCTTTGTGACGCTCACGCCGCTCGGCCAGCTGCTGCTGGGCATGGCTGACATGATCCTCGGCAACCTCACCGGCATCCTCGCCGTCGAGATCAACCCGTTTGGCGCCAGCCACCACCCCCTGCAGATAGCGGGTGGTGTTGGTGTAGCGACGCAGCACTTCACGCAGGCGGGTTTTGGATACCCCCGCCTGCCCGGCAGTGCGCGCGGCCAAGCTGTCGAGAATGCCAATTTTCAGCGGCCGGCACTCGCCGCGGGCGATAAAGCACTTGGGGAATTGTTCACACAGCAGCGCCAGCAGCGCTTCGGGAGACAGTGACGGCTGCTGAGCCACCTCTGCCACGGGACTTTGCTGCTCGGCCGTCTGTTCCACCTGTTCCACCTGTTCCATCTGAGCCATTGCTTAATTCACCATCACGCGGGCCAGGTGATCCTCAAGGACCCGGACCACACGTCCAATCAGTTGTTCATCCGCCTCGCTGAAGCGCCCTTTGCTCGGGCTATCCAGATCGAGGACCCCAAAAAGCGTACCGCCAACCTGCAGCGGCACCACCAACTCGGCATTGCTGGCGCTATCGCAGGCAATATGACCGGGAAACTCGTGAACATCGGCCACCCGCTGGGTGGTCAGGGTACGGGCGGCTGCGCCGCAGACCCCCCGTTCAAGGGCAATGCGATAACAGGCGGGGCGACCCTGAAACGGGCCCAGCACCAGTTCGCCATCCTTAAACAGATAGAAACCGGCCCAATTGAGATCGGGCAACGTATGAAAGATTAGTGAGCTCAGGTTGGCCAGAACGGCCGTGACATCGCGCTCGCCATCGATCAGGGCCTGCGCCTGGGCGCCGAGATCGAGGTCATCGCCTGGTTCAAACATCCGCGGATCCGTAACTAGGCCCGCAGTGCGGGCTGACGGCGCACCTTACCGCAATTTTGAGGGGTTGAAAATGGCCGCTATGATGCGCCGCAGCACGGCTTTTGGCGCGGGATAATAAGCATGGCACCAGTGATCGACTGGCAACTGGTATGGCGCCACCTGCGCCGCCACAAACAGCGGCTGTGGTATGGCCAGTGGCTGGCCGTGGCCGGCATGCTATGCAGCGTGCCGGTGCCACTGCTGATGCCGCTGATGGTGGATGAGGTGCTGCTCCATCAGCCTGGCCACACCATCGCCTTGCTCGACCGCCTGCTGCCGACCAGCTGGCAGCTGCCAACCGTGTATATCCTGCTGATTTTGCTGGCCACCATTGCCCTGCGCAGCGCCAGCGTGGCCCTCGGCGTGGTGCAGGGGCGGCAGTTTGCCACTGTCGCCAAAAACCTCACCTTTAATCTGCGCCGCCGCCTGCTTCACCACCTTGGTGAGGTGGAGTTGCGCCAGTTTGAGACCCGTGGCAGCGGCGCCCTCGCCTCCCGTCTGACTCAGGATCTCGATACCCTCGACCGTTTTGTCGGCGAAACTATCAGCCGGGTGGTGATCAGCCTGCTGACGGTGATCGGCACCGCCGTGGTGCTGTTGCTGATCGACTGGCGCCTTGGCCTGTTCATTCTGCTGTGTAACCCACTGGTGATCCTGTTCAGCCAGAAGCTGGCTGGTCAGGTTCGCCACCTCAAGCGCGACGAAAACCGCGCTTATGAGCTGTTTCAGCAGGCCTTGGTCGAAACCTTTGATGCGGTGCATGAGATCCGTGCCGCCAACCGCGAGCGTCATTATCTGGCGCGGCTGGTGGACGCCGCCCGCGGGCTGCGCGATCGCAGCATCGCCAGCAGCTGGCGCAGCGAAGCAGTAGGCCGTACCAGCTTTCTGATCTTCCTCATCGGTTTTGAGCTGTTCCGGGCGGTGGCGATGCTGATGGTGATCCACGCCGATCTGACCATCGGCCAGATCTTCGCGATATTCGGCTACCTGTGGTTCATGATGACCCCGGTCAACGATCTGCTCGGGCTGCAGGTCAGCTATTTTGCCGCCAGCAGCGCCCTCACCCGCCTCAATGAACTGCTGGAGCTGCCACGCGATCCAGCACCTCAGGCCGCCCCGTTTAGCGGCGACCAGCAACCACCGGCAGTGGTGATCGAGCAGCTGGATTTTGCCTACAGCAGTGATCAACCAGTGCTGCGCCAGCTGTCACTGGCCATCGCTCCCGGCCAGCAGGTGGCACTGGTGGGGGCCAGCGGCGGCGGCAAGTCGACGCTGGTGCAGCTGCTGCTGGGCCTCTACCGGCCACAGGCCGGGCAGATCCGCATCGGTGGCGTGGCGCTTGAGCAGTGGTCGCTGGCCTCCCTGCGCGAGCGCAGCGCGGTGGTGTTGCAGCAACCCACCCTGTTCAACGACAGCCTGCGCGCCAATCTGTGCATGGGCCAGAGCTTCAGCGACGAGCAACTGTGGCAGGCGCTGTGGGTGGCGGCGCTGGATGAGCATGTGCGCACTCTGGCCGACGGTCTGGAGACGCTGGTGGGTAATCGCGGGGTGCGGCTGTCGGGCGGCCAGCGCCAGCGGCTGGCGATCGCGCGCATGGTGCTGCGTCAGCCGCAGCTGGTGATCCTTGATGAAGCCACCTCGGCTCTGGATACCGAGACCGAGCAGCTCGTCCATCAGCGGCTGCGCACCTTCTTGCACGGCCGCACCTGTCTGGTGATCGCCCACCGCCTGTCGGCAGTGCGTCACGCGGATCGTATCTATGTGTTTGAAGATGGGCGCATTGTGCAGCAGGGCGAGCATCAGGCCCTGATCAATCAGCCTGGCCTCTACCGCACCCTTTACGCCGGGCAGTAAGCGCCGAGCAGTTCGGCCAGCGCCGGCAGACTGGCCACCACCTGGCGGGCTCCGGCAGCGCGCAGGGTGGTGCCATCATCAACACCATGGCTGATGCCGATCGCCTGCACGCCCGCAGCGACCGCCATCGCCATGTCATGGCGTGAATCGCCCACCATCAGGGTGCGCTCCGGGCCATGGCCGGTGGCGGCCATCAGTTCGTGCAGCATCTGTGGGTGGGGCTTGCTGCGGCTCTCATCGGCACAGCGGGTAGCCTGAAAATGGTGGCCAAGGTCGTAGTCGTGCAG
>JAGOCY010000357.1 GCA_017998495.1 Corallincola sp. | reverse complement strand
GTTTGGATCAACCCGGCGGCTGGTGGCGGTGACGATCTGACCGTTGACGGCCACCCGGCCGTTGATCACCATGGCTTCGGCCTCACTGCGCGAGCAGTAGCCCATGCGCGACAGCATGCGTGGCAGAGACACGGCTTCACCGCTTTTCGGGCGGCCAGCGCTCGGCTGGCGTTCTCCGCGACCACCGCCATGGGTCTGCTGGCCATCGCTGCTGGCGCGGTTAGCACCCCGGGCGGCGGCGCCGCGCTCACGCTGTTTGTGGCTGGTGGCGTTAGGGCGGCTGGCGGATCTTTCGGGACGACGGCTCATGGCGGATGCTCGGGCTGGATCAGGTGCGCCATTAGAGCCCTCCCTCAGCCATTAGGCAATGGGCGGCCTGTTGTTGGCTACTCAGCTGGGCTTGTCGTCGTCATCCCACGGCAGCGGTGGCGGCAGCTTTTTCGGCCACTGGCGGGCGCTGAGGTAAAGGGTCAGCAGGTTGCCGACCAGCAGCACAACGGCCAACGCGGCGAAGGCCCACAGCCAACTGCTCATCGCCCCTCCGGGTTGATGTTGTAGCAATAGCGCGTCAGCAGCTCGGGCAGCGCCTGCAGAATCGTGGTTTGCCCCAGCAGTGGCTGACGTAGCAGAGCTGCGGCCACGCAGGCTGGGGTCAGGGCGGCAAGCGCTGGCCGGGCGATGTCGCCAAAACTCAGGTGCCAAGGCTCGGCGGCGACACCGCCGCGTTCGCGATCATAAGGCCAAAAGAAGCCAAACTCGGCGGCGTGCCGCTGCAGCCATTGCCACAGCGGATGCTGGTGCCCGCCGGGCTGATACTCCCAAGGTTCAAGCTGCAGGCTGGTGCCGGTCGGCAGGAGATTGCTGGCAAAGAGATCGAGATCTGACCCCCAGTGGTGGCGCGAGCTGCCGGGCAGGGCTGACCAGCGCAGAATGGCGTGGAGCCGTTGCTGCTCATCCTGTGGTCGTGGGCCATCCGCCAGTGGCCGGCTGCCATCCCATTTGCCGTTCCAGATCAGTGCCTGGCGCTGGTAATCGCGAAAGCCACTGGCGATTGCTAGGTGCAAGCCGTCCGCAGCAGCAGCCGTCGCCATGGCGCGTAGCGCATCGGCAGCGGCCGGGTGCAGGCGTGGATTGGCGGCATCAGCCGACCAGCGGACGAGATGATCGTCCGCCTGTCCGGTCAATTGCTCAGGCGTCAGCACCAGTGACAAGCAGCGTCTCCAGCACCTTGACGTAAATATCGGCCAGGTGGTCGAGATCTTCGGCCTTGATGCACTCGTTGAGCTTATGGATGGTGGCGTTGCAGGGCCCCAGTTCGACCACCTGGGCGCCGGTGGGGGCGATGAAGCGGCCATCAGAGGTGCCGCCCGAGGTGGAAAGGCTGGTGTCGAAGTGCATTACCTCGCGGATCGCCCCTTCGACCGCAGTGACCAGAGAGCCACTGGCGGTAAGGAAAGGCTCGCCGTTGAGGGTCCATTTGAGGTCATAGTCGAGACCGTGGGCATCGAGCAGGCCGGTTACCCGCTGTTTGAGGCTGTCGGTGGTCGACTCGGTGCTGTAGCGGAAGTTGAACTGCACCTGCAGTTCACCCGGGATCACGTTGCTGGCGCCGGTGCCGCCATTGATATTGGCGATCTGGAAGGTCGAGGGCGGGAAGCTGGCATTGCCCTGATCCCAGACCATCTGTGCCAGCTCGGCCAGCGCAGGCGCGGCTTTGTGGATCGGGTTGTCAGCCAGATGCGGATAAGCGACATGGCCCTGCACCCCTTTGACGGTCAGTTCGCCGGTGAGCGAGCCACGGCGACCATTCTTGACCACATCGCCGACGCGGTGGGTCGAGGAGGGCTCGCCGACGATACACCAGGTGATCTTCTCGTGGCGCGCTTCAAGGGTCTCGATCACCCTTACCGTGCCGTTGATAAAGGGCCCTTCTTCATCACTGGTGAGCAGGAAGGCGATGGAGCCCTGATGATCCGGGTGAGCGGCGACAAAGCGCTCGACCGCCACCACCATGGCGGCCAGCGAGCCCTTCATGTCAGCGGCACCGCGGCCATGGATGTAACCATCGATCAGCGTTGGCTCGAACGGCGGGGTATGCCAGCTGCTCAGGTTGCCTGGTGGCACTACATCGGTGTGGCCGGCAAAACAGAACAGCGGGCCGCTGCTGCCGCGTCGCGCCCACAGGTTGGTGGTGTCTTCAAACACCATGGATTCAAGCACAAAGCCCAGGCGGGCCAGGCGCTCGCCAATCAGCTGCTGACAGCCGGCATCTTCAGGGGTGACCGACGGACGACTGATCAGTTCACAGGTCAGGTCAACAACAGCGCTCATGCCATCTCCGCCAGCAGACGTTGGTAGTGGTCGGCATCAAAGCCGGTCATCAGGGTATCGCCTGCCACCAGCAGGGGGCGCTTGATCAGGGTCGGATAACGTTGCAACAAGGCCAGCTGCTGCGCCGGGTCATCCGCCTGGCGTTGCTCATCCGCAGAGAGCTGGCGGAAGGTGGTGCTGCTCTTGTTGATGACCGCTTTGCTGCCCAGTTGCAGCAGGGCGCGCTGCAGCAACTCCTGCGGGGCTGGTTGCTGGCGCAGATCGATAAAAAGGTGAGGGGCCTGCTGCTGGTCAAGAAAGCGGCGAGCCGCCCGCACCTTGTCGCAGTTGGCGATGCCGTAAAGGGTAATGGTCATGCTTGGCTTAAATCTGTCGCGGCCAGGGCCGCCGTTACTTGATAACGGTGATGATCACGTCTTCACCCTGCAGCACTTTGCCACTGTGCTTGGACAGCTGGCGTACTTCATCCACATTGGAGATGACGATCGGGGTCACGGTCGACTTGGCGCGCTGCTCGAGGAATGGCAGATCCACTTCCAGGATCACATCACCGCGGCGTACCTGCTGGCCTTCCTGGGCGACGCGGGTGAAACCCTCGCCCTTGAGTTCGACCGTGTCGATGCCGAAATGGACAAACAACTCGATACCGTCTGGCGATTCGATGGAAAAGGCATGGTTGG
>JAGOCY010000356.1 GCA_017998495.1 Corallincola sp. | reverse complement strand
CCTCCTCCCCCCAATGGACACTGCTGGGCTGCGGCGCCCTGGGCGGCGTCTTCGCCTCCCTGTTGACTCAAAGCGGCCAGGCCACTCGCGTCTTGCTGCGCGAGCGCCACCGCTCCACCCTGCACCCGGGCATCGACTTTACCTCGCTGGAGGGCCACACCCAGCTCATCAACATCGAACGCGGTTTCATCAGCCAGCCCGGCCAGATCAAACGGCTGCTGGTGATGACCAAAGCCGGCCAGGTCATCGAGGCGCTGACGCCGCTGGTGGGCCAGCTGGCGACCGACGTGCCCATCGTGCTGCTGCACAACGGCATGGGGATCGCCGAGCAGGTAGTCACCCTGTTCCCGCACAATCCGATCATCGCTGGCGTCACCAGCCACGGCGCCATGCAGAGCGGCCACTTCGTGTTCCGCCACACCGGCAAGGGCGAAACCTGGCTCGGCCCGGTCAACGAGGCGGCCAGAGCCCACGCCGCCCTGGCTGACGATCTGGCGGCCGCCCTCGGCCAGGCCGGCTGGGATGAACAGATCCAGGCGCGCCAGTGGCAGAAGCTGGCGGTCAACTGCGCCATCAACCCGCTCACCGCGCTCTACAAGCTCAAGAATGGCGAGCTGGCCGGTCCGCGTTTTGCCGATGCCCTGCAGCAGATCTGCGTGGAAGTGGCCGACGTGATGCAGGCCGAAGGCCAGCCCACCGGCAGCGACGAACTGCTGCGCCGGGTCATGACGGTGGTGGAGCTCACCGCCGACAATTACTCTTCCATGTATCAGGACATGGAACAGGGGCGCGAGACCGAGATCGAGGCCATCACCGGCTTCCTGCTGGCCCGGGCTGCCTGCCACGGCATCGCGGTGCCGGTCAATCAGGGTCTCTATCAGGCCATCAAAGAGAAGCAGTGAGCCCGGCGGGCTCGCCAACGCAAGGAGCAACGGATGAGCGTTCTGGTACTGGTGGCCCCTGGGTCGGAAGAGATCGAGACGGTCGCCATCGTCGATACCCTGGTGCGCGGGGCCATCGAGGTGGTGCTCGCCTCCTGTTGCCCGGCCGGGCAGCGCCAGATCCGCGCCTCCCGCGGCGTGCAGCTGGTGGCGGATTGCCACCTCGACGAGCTGGCTGACCAGGTGTTCGAGGCCATCGTCGTGCCGGGCGGCCTGCCCGGCAGCGAGGTTATCCGCGATACGCCGCGCGCCATCGCCCTGCTCAAGGCGCAGGCGGCAGCGCAGCGCTGGCGGGCAGCCATCTGCGCCGCCCCCGCCGTGGTGCTGCAGCACCACGATCTGCTGGGGGATGCCAGCGCCACCTGCCATCCCGGTTTTCAGGCCCGCCTCCCTGCGGCGCAGCTCAGCACGGCGCGGGTGGTGACCGATCAGGCCCATCGCCTGATCACCAGCCAGGGGCCGGGCACCGCCATCGAGTTCGCTCTCGAGCTGGTGCGGGTGCTGCGCGGCGACGAAGCCGCCCGTGCGGTGGCCGACCCCATGGTGTTGCCCCCCTCGCTCATGCCCTGATGGACTCTTCCTTTCGCAATGACAGAGCGCCCCTTGCCGATTGGCAAGGGGCGCTCTG
Organism: Corallincola sp.; assembly: GCA_017998495.1. GTDB lineage: Bacteria > Pseudomonadota > Gammaproteobacteria > Enterobacterales > Neiellaceae > RGIG665. The sequence goes on along the minus strand of JAGOCY010000356.1, from coordinate 1,448 downwards.
CGTTGGGCGGGCCGCTTCGCAGCCCGCCGATTCAGACCCGGCTCAACTGAGCATTTCAGGTCTGAGCTGCTCCATCAGCAGGTGGTTGTCGCTGTAATCCACCGGGATGGCCACCACCGCCGGCCCGCTCACCGCCATGGCGGCGCGCAAGGTGGGCCGCAGATCCTCGGCACAGGTGACGGCAAACCCGGCGGCCCCGAACGACTCGGCATAGGCCTTGAAGTTGATGGGACCGAAACTCACTCCGGAGCTGCGGCAGTACTTTTTCTCCTCCTGCATCGCCACCATGTTGTAGCCGTTATCGACCCAGATGATGTGCACTATGTTGGACTTGAGCCGCACCGCGGTCTCCAGCTCCATGCTCGACTGCATGAAGCTGCCGTCGCCAGACACCGAGATGATCTTCTCCCCCGGCCGCACCATGGCGGCCCCGATGGCCCAGGGCAGCGCCACCCCCATGGTCTGCTGGCCGTTGGAGATGAGCACCTGGCGAGCCCGGAAGCTGTAGAGGTAGCGGGCAATCCAGATGTGGAAGCTGCCCATGTCCACGCACAGGGTCATGTCCTGCCCGATGATGTCCTGCAGCTCCTTGACGATGCGCAGCGGATGAATGGGGGTGCCCCCCAGCCGGCCGGCATGTTCGGCGAGCTGATGGCGCTGGGCGCGGATCTCGCCGAGCAGCGCGGTAATGGCCGGATCCCGCGCCAGCGGCTGGTGCAGCATCCGGGTCAGCCGCGCCAGATTGGCGCTGATGGAGCCCACCAGCTCCACCGCCGGGCAGTAGCTGCTGTCGATCTCCGCCGGCAGCGCATCGATGTGCAGCAGCTGGCGCTCGCCGGTGCCGTTCCACAGCACGGGGTCGTATTCGATGGGGCTATAGCCGATGCAGACCACCAGATCCGCATCCTGCAGCAGCTTGTCCCCCGGCTGATTGTTGAACAGCCCCACCCGTCCGGCGAAGTCATCGAAATGGTGGGTATCCACCACCCCGGCCGCCTGATAGGTCCCCGGCACCGGCAACCGGCTCTTGTCGAGGAAGGCGCGCACCGCGAGGGAGTTCTCCGGTCGGCTGGCCAGCAGGCCGAGCAGCACCACCGGCTTGCGGGCCTGCGCCAGCAAGCTCAGCGCCCGATCGATGCCACGCTCGTCGGCCGCCCCCGGCTCCGGGATGGCGCTCGGCACCAGAATGGCGCCATCGGCCGGCTCGTTGATGATGTCCATCGGCAGGCTGACGAAAGCCGCCCCGGGCCGCCCCAGCTCGGCGCTGCGAAAGGCGTTGGCCATCACCTCGGAGAGGGCGGAGCCGGTGCCCACCTGGGCACTGAACTTGGTGACCGGCCGGCACAGGCTGACGGTATCCAGGCTCTGGTGGGTCAGCTTGAGGCCGTCGGCCCGCCGCACGGCACCGCCCAGCGCCACCATGGCATCCCCTTCCGAGGTGGCGGTGG
>JAGOCY010000017.1 GCA_017998495.1 Corallincola sp. | reverse complement strand
CTGCTGATGCGCACAGCAGTGCTGGAGGGAACAGCGGGCGACCCGGCTCACCCGGCCAATACCACCATCCGTCTGGATGATGGTGAGGGCTGGCTGGGAGTTGCCGAGCTGGAGGGACGGCCAGGCCACTGGCGCTGGGTGGTGGGTGGCTGGCGTTACAGCGCCAGCGCCGAACGCATCGACGGCCAGGGCAGCGGTCATAACGCCGGCGGCTACGCCACTCTTGAATATGGTTTGGATGCCGCTGTCAGCGATGCTGGCAGCCGGCTGTTTGTGCGGGTCGGCGTTGCCGATGAGCAGCTTAATGCCATCGGCCAGTATCTGGGGGCGGGCGTTAACCACAGCCTGCAGCTTGGCCAATGGCCCACCAGCACCCTGGGGCTAGCCATCGCTCATGCCCGTCTGGGCGATGACTACCGCGCCAGTGGCAACTACGACGACGCTGAGACCACCCTTGAACTCACCTGGCAACAGCCCGTCAACGACTGGCTGAGCCTGCAGCCGGATCTGCAGTACATCATCGATCCCGGTGCCGAGCCGGCTCTGGCCAATAGCTGGGTGATCGGGCTGCGACTGGCCATCACCCCTTTCTAGCCCTGCATAAGTGCCGCCCACGGAGGAGCCATGACCATTCGCCATAAACTGACACTGGGTGCACTGCTGATGCTGACGCTGGTAGCCCTAAGCTGTGCCGCTGGTTACTTCGGCATTCGCGGTCTGGCTGAGCGCCTGACCTTTGTTACCGGCCCGGCGTGGGATACGGCGGACGGCACTATGGAGGGGGTGATCGGACTGCAGGCGGAGGCCTTGGTGCTCAACCGCATGCTGGCCGGAGAGCTGACTACCGCACAGGCCAGCACACTGGTTGCCACAGCCCGCAGCGAGGCCGCTGAAGCCTTTGGCCGGGCCACCGCCGCTGGCCTGCTTGAGCCGCAGCAACAGCAGCGGCTGGAGCAGCTGATCCAGGCCAGCCAGCTGGCCAATGATCGACTGCTGGCCTTGGGCAGCAGCGCCGATACCAGCCAGCGCAGCCATGCCGATCAGGCGTTGGCCGCACTACTGGCCTACGCCGACGAGATGGAAGAGATCGCCGACGGCAAGGTGGAGGGGCAACTGGGTGCGGTGGCTGCCGAGATCCACGGTGCCAGCCTGCAGCTGGCTGTCACCTTGGTGGTCGCGCTAGCGCTGGTGATCCTGCTCTACATCGCCGCCCGTTACCTGATCCTGCTGCCGTTAGCCCGACTTAACCACTCGCTGCTGGCGTTGGCCGCAGGTGACGGCGACCTGCGGGCGCGTCTCAACGTTCAGGGCAATGATGAACTCAGCCGGGTGGCCCGCTCCTTTAACCAGTTTGTCGAACGGCTGCAGCAGGCCGTCACCGCCATCATCGGCGTCAACCAGCAGCTGGAAGGCGAAAGCCGCCAGCTCACCCGCTCCACCGAGGCCGTGGTGGATAACGCCGAACAGCAGCACCATGAAGTGCAGCAGGTGTCAGTGGCGCTCGACCAGTATGCGGCCGCCGCCGCCAGTGTGGCTGCATTGGCGGATAACAGCACCACTGCCACCGATCATGCCCTGGCCGCCGCCAACCATGGCCGGCAGTTGGTGGCCAAAGCCGGTCAGGCGGTTCAGGTGCTGGAACAGCAGATCGACCAGAGCGTTAGCGTGATTACCGCCGTCGCCAGCGAATCGGCCAACATCGGCAAGGTACTGGAGGTGATCAAGGCCATCGCCGACCAGACCAATCTGCTGGCGCTCAACGCCGCCATCGAAGCGGCACGCGCCGGTGAATCGGGGCGGGGCTTTGCCGTAGTGGCGGACGAGGTGCGTACCCTGGCCCAGCGTACCCAAAGTTCGACCGCCGAGATCGAGGTGATCATCGGTGGCCTGCGCCAACGGGTCGACCAGGCGGTGGCCGGCATGACGGCCAGTCAGCGCGCGGCCTCCAGCGCCGTGACCAACGCCGAGGAGGCGAATCAGGCGCTGGCCGCCATTAATCAGGTGGTGGATCAGATCAACGGCTTGATCGGCCAGATCGCTGCCGCCGCCGCACTGCAAACCGATGCCAGCCAAGGAGTGCAGCGCAACGCTGGCGCCATTCAGCAGCTGGCCAGCCAAACCAGCGACGAAGCGCGCGGCAGTGCCCGGATCAGCCAGCAGCTGCAGCAGCTGGTGGCTGCCCTAACCGAGATCACCAGCCAGTTCCGCAGCTAGTGGACGCTGTGCAGTGAGCGCAAATGCAGTCCCAGAACAGCAACGCCGACCATCAGGTCGGCGTTGTCTTAGCGACCACCACTGGCATTAAAAGCCGAGGCTGACCCCCAGCTGGAAATGGCGGCCTGAGCCGGTGAAGATCCCTTCTGGCGCCCGCGAGGAGATGTAGGTCTCATCGGCTAGGTTCTTGACCGTGCCAAACAGACGCAGATCATCGTTCAGCTGATAACTGGCGTTGACATCCCACAGCAGGTAATCGTCGAGCACCCCGCGCTTACCATCTGCCGAGCCAGCCACAGTGTTCTCAAAATCAGCGAATTGCTCACCGACATAGGTGCCCCATACGCCCAACGTCCAGGCGCTGTGGTTGTAGCTCAGCCCCAGATTGGCCAGCTGCTTGGGGGCATAGGGCAGGCGGTTACCGTTGCGATCCACATCAGCAATGATGCGGGTGCTATCCAGCTTGGCGGTTGGTACCCAGGTCCAGTTGGCATCCAGCTGGAAATGGTCGGCAAAGGGCAGCTGGAAGGCCGCCTCAACCCCTTGATGCAGGGTCTCACCCGCATTGGTGAGCTGCGACGAGGCCCCACCCGCCTGGCTGGACTGCACCAGCTGGTTGCTGAAATCGAGACGGAACAGAGTCAGCTCATAACTGGCGGCAGCCAGATCACCGCGAGTGCCCAGCTCATAATTGACGCTGCGCTCCGCGTCCAGATCCACAGCGTCACCGCTGCTGCTGATGGCATCTTCTACCCGTGGTGGTGCAAAGCCGCGATGCACGCCGGCAAACAGCGTGGCTTCTTTGGCCAACTGCCAGGTAGCACCCACTCCAGGCACCCACTCGGTGTTGCTGGTGGCGCTGCTGCTGTTAACGTCTGCGTTGCTCCAGCGGGCGATATCACGCTGCTGGCGATAGTGCTCCACCCGCACCCCGGGGGTCAGGGCCAGGGTATCGGTCAGTTCAAAACGGTTCTGCACAAAGAGCGCGACTGCATCAGCCTTACGCTGGTCCTGATCGCGGATGGTGCCGGAGCGCGAGGTCGGGGTAGCGCCATCCACCCGCTGGTTGTCCATGGTTTCGCTGTGCAGACGCACCCCGATCTCAGCCTGGTTGGCAATGCCAAACAGCTGGTGATCGACAAACAGCCGGCTGTCAACGCCATACACCTCGAAGCTGCGCAGACGACCCGCGTTGTTACCCCGGCTCTGATAGGTGCCACTGGTGGCATCAAAGGCAAAATTCTCACGCCACCAATCGCGGTCTGCACTGTTCCAGTAGACCAGCGAGCGCAGGCTCAGGTCGTCGCTGAGCAGATACTCATGGTTGAGATCCAGGCTCTGGCGGGCCAGCTCCATCAAGTCATTGTTGGCCTGGTTCTGATAGGGATCGGCCCGGTATTCGGCATCGCTCAACCCCTGATAGGTCGAGTTGGTATCGTTGCGGTACTGAGTCACCTTGAGCCCCAGCGCCTGACGCTCGCCCAGAGTCGCACCCGCTTTAACCACCACATCACTGAGGCGATAGTCGCTGTTGTCGCGGGCGCCAGCGCCCTGGCTGGTGAGGCCGCTCACCCCCAAAATGGCGTTGTCCCAGTGACCGCCAGCATCCAGCCCCAAAGCCCCATAGCCATTGTCGCCGCCGCGCAGGGTCAGGCTACCGCCCGGGGTAACTGGCGGATTTTTGGTGACATAGTTGATGGCGCCACCAATGGTCGAGGGGCCATAACGCAGAGACGCCGCCCCCTTGAGCACCTGCACCTCCTCCATCCGCTCCACTGGCGGGGCGTAATAGCTGGCCGGATCGGTAAATGGCCCCAGTGCGATCGGGGCGCCGTCTTCCAGCAGCAACACCTTCTTGCTCATATCCGGGTTAAGGCCACGCACACCAATACGGGGGAAGAAGCCCGGGCCATCGGTCTCCACCACGTTGACGCCGCTGACCCGGCGTAGCGCATCCTGCAGCGATAGTGGCTGACTCTGGCGCAGAGTTTCGGCATCGATCAGGGCCGCTGACGCGGGGGTGTCGGTCAAGCGCTCGTCGGCACTGCCCACCACCTGAATAACCTCAATGGCCGGCAGCTGGCGTTCAGCATCGGCCGCGTGGCTCAAGGGGTGGATGGCAGCAGCGACGGCCAGCGCCAACAGTGATGGCGACAGATGAAGACGAGAGGTGGTCACGGACAGCTCCTTGCAGATGAAAACGACAGGGAAAAAGACAAACGCGATGCATTCTTATTGCCATTCGCGGATGAGTCAATCTTTCTTAACAAAACTGTCATCTTGGTCCTGAGCGGCCGGCCATCGGGGTACTGGCGCCTGCACCGCACCACATCTGGGCGCATTAGTTGACCATTGGTCACATTTTTGACACCAAATCGCCACGGTCGCTCGATTTATGGCCAAATTCGCCAATAATCTGTCCTCGTGGCGGTCGCCAAATGGTCAATTAAATGACTTGGTGATACATCAAGAGCAGGTTTCCCTCTATTGGCCCCCGCTCTTGTCCTTGCCCGCTGCCCATCAAGGCGGCTGGCCAGCCGCCACGCTGACTGAAAAAAACAACGTACCCTGGAGAACCCCCCATGAACGTCAAACTCTTCGGGCTCAGCTCTGCCATAGCGCTGGCGCTAGGCTCTGCAACGCCGGCTTCGGCCGGCACCGCCTTTGTCCATCTGTTCGAATGGAAATGGAATGACATCGCCGCCGAGTGTGAGAACTTTCTCGGCCCGAAGGGCTTTGATGCGGTGCAGATCTCGCCACCGCAGGAACACGTGGCCGGTCCCAACTGGTGGACCCGCTATCAACCGATCTCCTTTACCAACCTGAGCAGCCGTAGCGGTAACGAAGAAGAGCTACGCAACATGATCCGGCGCTGTAATGCCGCTGGCGTGAAGATCTACGCCGATGTGGTGATGAACAACTGGGCCAACAACCTGGACCACGGCAACATCTCCAGCGGCGGCCGTAGCTGGTCACCCTTTAACTATCCGGATCTGCGCCCGGGCGACTTCCATAACAGCAGCAACAACTGCCGCATCTCCAACTACCGCGACGAGAACAACGTCTGGTATTGCGGCCTGTACAGCATGCCGGACCTGCGGACCAGCAATGGCCCGCAGCAGGACTATGCCGCCGATTACATGAAACGGCTGACCGCCATGGGCGTAGCCGGTTTCCGCATTGATGCCGCCAAGCACATCAAACCTTCAGAGCTTGACGCCATCATGGCCAAAGCGGGTCGCCCTTGGGCATTTCTGGAGGTGATTGGCGCGCCGAACGAATCGCCAGCCTTGGCCCCGAGCAACTACACCTACATCAACCAGGTCACCGAGTTTAAATACGGCCAAGACGTCAAAGCCAACTTTGACGGCCAGATCAAGAACCTGCGAACGTTTGGCAGCAGCTGGGGGTTGCTGCCCTCCGACAAGGCGACGGTGTTTATCGTCAACCACGATCGTGAACGCGGCCATGGTGGCGGCGGTATGTATACCTACAAAGATGGCGCCCAGTACAACTTGGCCAACATCTTTATGCTCGCCTTCCCTTATGGTTACCCGGCGTTGATGTCCGGCTACAAGTTCACCGATACCGAAGCCGGCCCTCCCGCCCAAGGCCCCAACAACTGCACCAACAACGCCTGGAACTGCGATCACCGCTGGGCCAACATCGCCAACATGGTGGGCTTCCGCAACTTCACCCAGAGCGCCTGGAGCGTCAACAACTGGTGGGATAACGGCAGCAATGCCATCGCCTTCAGTCGTGGCAATCGCGGCTTTGTGCTGATCAACAACGAAAACTTCAGCATCAGCCAGACGCTGCAAACCGGCCTGCCGGCGGGCAGCTATTGCAACATCATGGCAGGGGCTGACGCCTGCAGCGGCAGCAACATCACCGTTGGCAGCGATGGCCGGGCCAGCTTTAGCGTGGCGGCCAAGAGCGCCGTCGCCATTCATGGCGGTGCCCGCCCCTGCAGCGGTAGTGATTGCCCGGTCGAGAAAAACCTGCCGAGCCTCAGCCTGCGTGGCACCTTCAACAGTTGGGGCAACACGCCGATGAGCTTCGCCAACGGCGAGTGGTCAGCCACCGTCAACTTCACCGGCGTCTCCAACCAGCGCTTCAAGTTTGATGTCAGCGGCGACTGGAGCCGCAACTATGGCGACACCAACAGCGACGGCACGCTGGAGCTGGGCGGCGGTGATATCTTCACCAGCGTCAATGGCACTTATCTGGTCAAGGTCAACGATAAGAGCCTGAGCTACAGCCTCACCCCTGTCACCAGCAACCTCAAGCCAACCGCTGAGATCACGCCGGCCACAGTCACCGTCAAGGTGGGCGAAAGCGTCACCTTCAGCGCCGCTGGCTCCAAGGATACGGATGGTTCCATCGTCGCCTACGACTGGTCGACCGGCGGCACCGAAGTCAGCGAAACCATCGAGTTCTTTGATGTTGGCACTCAGACTGTCACCGTCACCGTTACCGATGACGATGGCGCCACAGCTCAAGCCTCGGCGACTGTGGTGGTAGAGGATGGCAACAGCACCTATACCAGCAACTTCGCCAGCCTCAACTTCCGTGGCACCGCCAATAGCTGGGGCACCCAAAAAATGGTGCTGGTGGCCAATAACACTTGGCAGACCCGGGTCAGTTTTGATGGCCAGAGCAATCAGCGCTTCAAGTTTGATGTAACCGGCAACTGGAGTCACAACTACGGCGACAGCAACGCCGATGGCATCGCCGAGCGCACCGGCGCCGATATCCGCACCGGCGTGGTCGGTGACTATATCGTCACCTTCAACGATGCCAGCCTGAGATACAGCCTGCAGCGGGCCGATGGCAACTTCGCCAAGGTCTACGACAGCCTCTACTTCCGTGGCACCCCCAATAACTGGGGCACCACCGCCATGCAGTTGGTGGCCGATAACACCTGGCAGGTTGAAGTGGTGTTCAACGGCGCCAGCGGCCAGCGCTTCAAGTTTGATGTCGCCGGCAACTGGGCCACCAACTTTGGCGACAACAACGCCGATGGCATTGCCGAGCAGACCGGTAGCGACATCGCCACTAGTGTGAGCGGCACCTATCTGGTCAGCTTTAATGACAGCACCCGGCGCTACCGCGTAGTCGCCAAGTAACAAGCACGTTCCCGGCCCCGGGCAACCGGGGCCAGCCTTTCCCTGGACCTTTTGTCCACTGCAGCGGCACCCCCGGGTGCCGTTTTTTTATCGGTGTTAACAGTTGGTCACCCTTGAGCGGTTCAGCCATGGGCCCGATTGACAGATACTGTCAGCCAACAGCTTGGCGGAGATGGATCATGACGGATGGACGGACAGTTGTAGAGCAGCCGCTGGAGACTCTGGTGATGCGCCACAAGGTGCGTAACGGCCACGACAGCAGCTATCGCCAGCTGGCGGACGCCCTGTGTCGCAGCGCCCGCGCCAGCGCCGGCTGCATCGACAGCCAGATCGACGACGACAGCAGCCAGCCCGGCCTCTGGCAGCTGAGCTTCACCTTTGTCTCTGGCGCCCATGCCCGGCAATGGCAGCAGGGGCGCGATTGCCAGCAGCTGCTGGCAGCCCTGGCGCCCTTGCTTGAAGCCGGCTCACCGCAGCAGGACGGCGACCGCTATCAAGAGCCGCCGCGTGGCCGAGCCTGGCATGCCCAGCCATTTCCCTTCCTGCGCTGGCCACCACCGGCCATGCCGCTGTGGCAGCGGCTGCTGATGGGGGTGGTGCTACTGCTGCTGTTCATTGCCCTGCTGCCATTGATGCTGATCGGGCTGGCAGTGCTGATGATCGCTACCCTGGTACTGCGCAAGCGCATCGCCAGCGTGATGCGTCGCCCATTCCGCTGATCCGATACCGCGCTTTACGGCCGCCAACCGCGCGGCCGCCAACCAAATTCGTCTAAGCTGATACGGCCTGCCAAGGAGGTCGTGCAGTGTTTTTTAAGCCGGAAACCATCCCCACCGAAACCACCACCGCCACCCCGTGGAAAGTGGCGATCATCGACGACGACCATGAAGTGCACAGCGTCACCCGCCTGGTGCTCAATGGCCTGACCATTGATGGCCACCCACTCAGTTTTCTCTCTGCCTATTCCGGCGCCGAAGGGCTGGCGTTGTTCCGCCAGCATGAGGATATCGCCATGGCGCTGGTGGACGTGGTGATGGAGAACGACCACGCCGGCCTCGATCTGATCGGCCAGATCCGCAACGAGCTGGGTAACCACAGCACCCGCCTGATCCTGCGCACCGGCCAGCCCGGTCAGGCCCCCGAGGATCAGGTGATCCGCCGTTACGATATCAATGACTACAAAAGCAAGACCGAGCTGACGGCGCAAAAGCTCAAAACCGTCTGCTATGCCGCCATTCGCAGTTATCGCGACATTGTCACCATTGAAGAGGCTCGACGAGCCATGGCCCGGGTGCTGCATAGCACCACCTGCGTGCTGCGCAGCCGCACCCTGCCCCGCTTTGGCAGCGCCGTACTGGAGCAGTCACTGTCGCTGCTCAACCTCGACCATTCGGCGCTCTATCTGGTCACCCGTGAGCAGGATCTGTTTGCCGACCAGCAGCTGCGGGTGCTGGCCGCCACCGGCGATTTCGTCAGCTGTGCCGATGGCGAACTCAACCCGGAGCTGCCAGCGGAGGTCAAGGCGCTGATTGAGCAGGCCTTACAGCAGCAGCGCTCGATCACCAGCGATGCCGCCCACGTGGCCTATTACGAGACCAGCGACAACACCATCAGCCTGCTCTATCTGGCCCACGGCCAACCCCTAACCCCGACCCAACAGCAGATGCTGGAACTATTTTCGACCAGTGCCACCCTGATGTTTGAGAATCTCACCAGCCGCGAAGAGGTGCAGGCGACCCAAAAGGAGCTGATCTTTGTGATTGGCGAAGCCATTGAAGCGCGCAGTAAAGAGACTGGCGCCCACGTTCGGCGGGTGTCGCGCATGTGCAGCCTGCTGGCCGAAGCCGCCGGCTGCAGTGAGCGTTTTATCGATACCCTTCAGCATGCCGCCCCGCTGCACGATGTCGGCAAGATCACCATCCCCGAGACCATATTGCACAAACCGGGGCCGCTGGATGCCAAGGAATGGGAGGTGATGAAAAGCCACGCACAGGCCGGCCACGATCTGCTGTGCAGCTCCAACCGCAGCATTGCCAAAATGGGGGCGCGCATCGCCCTCAGCCATCATGAGCGCTGGGATGGCGGTGGTTACCCCCAAGGGTTGAGTGGCGAGCAGATCCCGCTGGAGGCGCGGATCATGGCCTTGGTTGATGTGATCGACGCCCTGGCCTCGCGCCGCTGCTACAAAGAGCCATGGCCGCGCCAGCGCATCCTCGACTATCTGCAACAGCAGCGCGCACAGCAGTTCGATCCTCAGCTGGTCGATCTTGCCATTCAATGTTTCGCGCAATTTGAAGCGATCCGCCAGGAGATGCCGGATGCCAGCGATCCCCACTGAGTTGCCGGCGCGCAACATGCAACTGCAACAGATCCTGCTGCAAGTCTCCTGTTCGCCCGAGCTGGACAGTGGCAACAGCGATACTGCCACCGATCTGCTGCTTGAGGCTGCCTGCCAGGGGCTGGCGATCAGCCGCTGCAGCATCTGGCTCAATCAACCAGGCCAGGGATTGCGCTGCCTGCGCCTGCACAATCTGGCTGCCCCGGAGCTACGCCAACCTGAACTGGTGCTGACGGCCCATGATTACCCGGCCTACTTCACCGCCCTGGCCAGCGAACGGGCGATCGTCGCCGATGACGCTCACCGCCATCCAGCCACCCGCGAGTTTAGCCAGAGCTACCTGACCCCATTGGGCATTGGCGCCCTGCTGGATATTCCATTGCGCCACCGTGGCCAGATGGTGGGCATCATCTGTTGCGAGCATGTGGGCGGGCCGCGCCCTTGGCAGGCCGAAGAGATCACCTTTACCGCCAACCTCGCCGATCTCTTCGGCCGGGTGTTAACCGCCGGCGAGCGGCTGGCCTATGAGCGCCAGCTGGAGCAGGCCAACGCCACCCTGGAGCAGCGGGTCACGGCTCGCACCCTGGAGCTGGAGCAGGCCCTGGATCAGCAGCGCAAAATGCAGCGCCAACTGGTCGACAACGAAAAGATGGCCGCGCTCGGCCAACTGGTGGCGGGTGTCGCCCATGAGGTCAACAGCCCGCTCGGCGTTGCCGTGACCGGCGTCAGCCACTGCATCACCGAACTGACTGAGTTGGACCATCGCTACCGCAATGGTCAGCTCACTGAATCGGACTTCACCCTGCGCCTGAGCAGCCTGCAGCAGGGGCTCACCTTGGTTGACGCCAACCTGCAGCGAGCCGCCCGGCTGATCGCCGACTTCAAGCGCACTGCAGCCGATCAGAGCAACGATGATCGTCAGCAGTTTCTGCTCGATGACTACCTGCGCACCATCTGCAACAGTCTTGGCCCGCTGTTTCGCCGCCACGGGGTGCAACTTGAATTACAGCTGGCTGCGGCTGTCCAGTGCGACAGCTACCCCGGCGCCCTGGCCCAGATCATCACCAATCTGGTGACCAATAGCATGCGTTATGGCTTTGGTGAGGGCTTCAGTGGCAAGGCAGCACTGCTGATCAGGGCCT
>JAGOCY010000355.1 GCA_017998495.1 Corallincola sp. | reverse complement strand
CCCAACTCGTCACGGCTGTATGGCAAAGCCAGTCAGAACCTCGGCTACCTGGAGACCATCAAAGGCTATCTGCAGGTGTCGCCCGGCTCGGTGGTGCTGCTGCGCGGCCATGTCGATAACGCCCGGGTGGCCGAATTTGAGCGCGAAGGGGGCCAGGCGATGGTCCGCTCCATGGCCCTCAAGGCGATGGAACTGTCGCGCCAGCGCGCCGATGCGGTGAAAGCGGCGCTGCTCGCCCGTTACCCCAGTATCGATGCCAGCCGCGTTGAAGTGGTTGGGCGCGGTTGGGAAGAGCCGGCCGGCAGTGACAGTGATGCCAACCGCCGGGTTGAGGTGCAGTGGTTCACCCTGGAGTGATGGGCCCAGCCACTGAGCCGCGCGTGCTGGCTCAGTGGCTGATCATCCACGGCCGCATCGACGGGAACATCTTATTGCCATCGGCGGTGTAGAGCAGGTTCGACTTGCGGATCGGCTTGTCGCCGCAGCCACAACCCTTGCCATGTTTATGTTCGCGCCGCGCCTGCTGCTCGGCCCGGTAATCCGGGGTCGACAGCACAGGCTGGTGCCTCGCCTTCTCGTTGTGTTCATGGGCCGCGCGCTCGCTGGCATCCAGTTGGCGCAGCAGCGACGGCAGCAGGATCACCCGTGGCGCCAGCGTGCCGCAGTGGGGGCAGGGGGCGGGGCGGGCCGAATCGGCCAGCGTCGCCAGTTCATGAAACAGCCCATGATCCGGGCATTTGTAGTCATACAGGGGCATGGCGACCTCCGTCATTGAGTCAGGAACTGGCCCGGCGCTTGTCGCCACCGGGCCTTGGTCTACTTAGGGTTTATCGGGGGAGAGCGGAATATCCATCGATGCCGACACCTTGTAGCTCGGCCCGCTGGCACTCGGGTTGATATCAAAATCAAAGATATCGGTGGGCAGCCAGAGGGTGGCGCAGGCGTTGGGGATGTCCACCACGCCAGAGATATGCCCCTGCACCGGCGCGCAGCCCAAAATGGCGTAGGCCTGGGCCTTGGAATAGCCGAACTTGGTCAGATACTCGATGGCATTGAGGCAGGCCTGACGATAGGCGATGTGCACATCGAGGTAGTGCTGCTTGCCCTTCTCGTCCACCGAGATCCCTTCAAAGATCAGGTAGTCGTCATATTTGGGGGCAATCGGGCTGGGCTTGAAGATCGGGTTCTTGATGGCGTATTTGGCCATGCCGTCCTTGATCAGGCTGACCCGCAGATGGATCCAGCCGGCCATCTCGATGGCGCCGCAGAAGGTGATCTCGCCATCGCCCTGGCTGAAGTGCAGGTCGCCAACGCTGAGGCCGCCGCCCTTCACATACACCGGGAAGTAAATTTTGGAGCCGCGCGACAGATCCTTGATGTCGCAGTTACCGCCATGTTCGCGCGGTGGCACGGTGCGCGCCCCTTCGGCGGCGGCCAGCTTGGCCTGCTCCGGGCTCATCTTGCCCATGTGGGCGGTGTCGGCATAAGGCAGAGTGGCCAGCGCCGGCACCCGATCCGGCTCAGTGTCATAGAGCGCTTTTTCGCGGGTGTTCCACTCCTTAAGCATCTCCGCCGACGGCAGGCAGCCGATCAGCCCCGGGTGGATCAAACCGGCAAACTCCACATTGGGCACATGGCGCGACTTGGTGAACATGCCGTTGATGTCCCAGATCGACTTCTGCGCCTCGGGGAAATGTTCGGTCAGGAAGCCGCCGCCATTGTTCTTGGAAAAGAAGCCGTTAAAGCCCCACAGGCTCTCCTGAAAGGCGCCGATATCGAGAATATCCACCACCAGCAGGTCGCCCGGCTCCGCCCCCTCAATGCCCACCGGGCCAGAGAGAAAGTGCACCTGCGACAGATCGACATCGCGCACGTCATCGGCGCAGTCGTTGTTGGCGATCTGGCCGCCAGTCCAGTCGTAACACTCAAGGATAAAATCGTCACCGGGCTTCACCGTTACCGCCATCGGAATGTCGGGGTGCCAGCGGTTATGGATATTGGGGTTCTCATAGGGCGACTGTTTAAGGTCGATCTTGATCAGGGTGTCGGCCATGGTCATCACTCCTTGGGGTGAAAGACGTGGGTAGGTTGCCGAACCACTATGCGGGCCGGGCAGGGTCGGGCCAATACGCCGATCGGGCACCCGGACTACGCTATTTGACGTAGGGCGAGGCCAGCGCGCCCGGCCACAGCACAAGGAGTAACTGATGTTGTCACTGGAGACCTGGGAACTGCTCAGCTATGTGGTCACGGTGGTGGGCCTGCCGATGGCCATCGTTATCTTCCTGCTTGAGCAGCGCAAAGAGCGGGAGAACGAAGATGAAGAGGTCTACCAGCTGCTGTCCGACAACTATCAGGAGTTCCTGCGCGTGGCCCTGGAGCACCCCGATCTCAAGCTTTTCTCCGACGCTGCCCAGCCGGCGCTGGATGAGGAGCAGCAGGAGCGCCAGCTGATCATCTTCGCCATGCTGATCTCGTTGTTTGAACGGGCCTTTCTGCTGATGCATGACGACAACATGAACAGCAAGCAGGCGCGGCGCTGGAACTCGTGGGAGGACTACATCCTCGAGTGGTGCCAAAAGGCCCACTTTCGCGCCTGCCTGCCGCAGCTGTTGCGCGGTGAAGATCCGGGGTTTGTGCGTTATGTAGAGCGGTTGGTAGCGGAGCGGTGTTGATTGGCCGCTACGCGGCGGCTTGGGTCTGTGTTCCCCCTTTGGCAAAGGCGGATATCAGGGGGATTTTCTGAGAATGCCGCTGCGCGGGAAATGCCAACTGCGTTGGCCATTGCGCCTGCGGCGGTTCTACTTGCCGCTACGCGGCGGTTGCGGCGGTGCCGCTGGGAGTGGGCTTTCGCGCCCACACGACGAGCCAAGGGAGGGTCGCCGAACCCTCCCTTAGCGAACCCTGTCGGCCCCGCAGATCACCACCATCACTATCTGGCTGATGTACTGCCGGGCTACGGGGTCGCCACAAAGTCACCTCCCTGTGCCTTAGTGGCTTTCGTCGCCGTCCAGGCGACTCA
>JAGOCY010000354.1 GCA_017998495.1 Corallincola sp. | reverse complement strand
CACCACCAGCAGCCGGGCGGTGGGTGGCAGCCGGGTTCGCTGGTCGGCCCAATGGCGCCGGTTGTTGGCGCGCCTGCTGCAACCACGCGGTGCCGTTGCCGCCGCCCAGCCGCTGTTGCCGGATCTGGAGCAACAGCGCTGGCAGCGTGCGCTCAGCCGTAACCGCATTCCCTGCCGCATCATCGATGTGGGCGGCAAAGGCGCTGGTGATCAGCTGTGGGGACTGTTCCGCGACGCCGAACGGGTAACTGTGGGCCAATGCCAGAAGCAGTTTGTGGCCCAGCTGGGTGAGTTGCTCATCAGTTTTCACGCCGCCTTGCGCAAACAGCGTCATCAGCCCGCTGGAATGTGATCGCGATCAAGTTGGCGAAGCTGATTTACAGCGAGCCGAGCTTGCCCTAGAATCCCGCCGCAACTTCCATCCCGGTTGGAAAGGCGAGTTGCCATGCTAAGAATCATCGAAGAAGCGCTGACATTTGACGACGTTTTGCTCGTCCCGGCGCACTCCACCGTACTGCCGACCACGGCTAATCTGAAAACCCGCCTCACGGCCACTATCGAACTCAA
Source organism: Corallincola sp. (assembly GCA_017998495.1). Taxonomy (GTDB): domain Bacteria; phylum Pseudomonadota; class Gammaproteobacteria; order Enterobacterales; family Neiellaceae; genus RGIG665. The sequence continues at coordinate 2,456 of JAGOCY010000354.1, read as the reverse complement.
TATTCCGATGGTGTCAGCCGCTATGGACACGGTGACCGAAGCCAATCTGGCCATTGCCCTGGCCCAGGAGGGCGGCATCGGCTTCATCCACAAGAACATGAGCATCGACGACCAGGCCGCCATGGTGCGCAAGGTCAAGAAGTTCGAAAGTGGCATTGTCTCTGACCCCGTCACCGTCAGCCCTGATATCACCATCGCCGAACTGCAGCGGCTGTCGGCCCAGCACGGCTTCAAGGGCTTTCCGGTCGTTGATGGCGACAATCAGCTGGTTGGTATTGTCACCAGCCGCGATGAGCGTTTTGAGCGCGATCTGAACAAGAAAGTGCGCGACATCATGACCCCCAAAGCCCGTCTGGTGACGGTCAAGGCCGGGGCCAGCCGTGACGAAGTGCAGCACCTGATGCATGAGCACCGCCTGGAAAAGATCCTGGTGGTGGACGACGCCTTCAAGCTGTGCGGCATGATCACTGTGAAGGATTTCAAGAAAGCCGAGCGTAAGCCCAACGCCTGTAAAGACGATAAGGGCCGCCTGCGTGTTGGCGCGGCGGTCGGTGCCGGCCCAGGCAACGAAGAGCGGATCGCAGCGCTGGTTGAGGCCGGCGTTGATGTGCTGCTCATCGACAGCTCCCACGGTCACTCCGAAGGGGTGCTGGAGCGGGTGCGTCAGGCGCGCAACGCCTATCCCAATCTGCAGATCCTGGCCGGTAACGTCGCCACTGCCGCTGGTGCCATTGCTCTGGCCGATGCTGGTGCCAGTGCTGTCAAGGTCGGCATCGGCCCCGGCTCTATCTGTACCACCCGCATCGTTACTGGCGTTGGCGTGCCGCAGATCTCGGCCGTCGCCAATGCCGTTGAGGCATTGGCCGGGCGCGGTATTCCAGTGATCGCCGACGGCGGCATCCGCTTCTCGGGTGATATCGCCAAAGCGCTGGCCGCTGGTGCTCATTGCGTTATGGTCGGGTCGATGTTTGCCGGTGTTGATGAAGCGCCGGGCGAAATTGAGCTCTATCAGGGCCGTGCCTTTAAGAGCTACCGCGGCATGGGGTCGCTGGGGGCGATGAGCCAGGGCAGCTCGGATCGTTATTTCCAGTCCGACAACGCCGCAGACAAGCTGGTGCCGGAAGGGATCGAAGGGCGGGTGCCTTACAAGGGCCACCTGTCCAACATCATTCATCAGCAGATGGGTGGCCTGCGCTCCTGTATGGGGCTGACTGGCAGCGCCACCATCGACGATCTGCGCACTAAGGCTCAGTTCGTCAAGGTGACCAATGCCGGTATGCGTGAATCGCATGTTCACGATGTCACCATCACCAAGGAAGCGCCGAACTATCGCATGGGCTAAGGTTCACCCTTGGCCATTACGGGCTGGCAGCTGCCGGCCCGTGTTATTTGCAGCATCAGTTGTTTCCAGTATCAATCGACCGAGAACCAGCAGCGGAGCCACGATGAGCCACAACATTCACGACCATCGCATCCTTATTCTCGATTTCGGCAGCCAGTACACCCAGCTGATCGCCCGCCGGGTGCGCGAGATCGGCGTTTATTGCGAGCTGTGGGCCTGGGATGTCAGCGAGGAGCAGATCCGCGAATTCAAGCCGACCGGCATCATCCTCTCCGGTGGCCCTGAATCCACCACCATGGAAGGCTCGCCGCGCGCTGCTCAGTATGTGTTTGAAGCCGGAGTGCCGGTGCTGGGCATCTGCTATGGCATGCAGACCATGAGCATGCAGCTGGGTGGCAAAGTCGAAGGCTCTGAGGCCCGTGAATTCGGCTATGCCGAGGTGGAGATCCTCGACAGCACCGCGCTCTTTGCCGGTATCGAAGATCGGGTCGGCGACAACGGCAAGGCGCTCATTGACGTGTGGATGAGCCACGGCGATAAAGTGGTGTCCATTCCTGCTGGCTTTACCACCATTGCCCGCACCCCGAGCTGCCCGCACGCGGCCATGGCCGATGAATCCCGCCGTTTCTATGGCGTGCAGTTCCACCCTGAGGTGACTCACACCCGTCAGGGGCTGCGCATGCTGGAGCATTTCGTGGTCAGCATCTGCGGCTGTGAAAAGCTCTGGACCCCGGGCTCGATCATCGAAGATGCGGTGGCCCGCCTCAAAGCCCAGATCGGCAGCGATGAGGTGATCCTCGGCCTCTCTGGCGGCGTCGACTCCTCGGTCACCGCCATGCTGCTCCATCGCGCCATCGGCCCGCAGCTGACCTGCGTCTTTGTCGATAACGGCCTGCTGCGCCTGAATGAAGCCCAGCAGGTGATGGCGATGTTTGGTGACCATTTCGGCCTCAAGATCATCCATGTGGAAGCGGAGCAGCGTTTTTTGTCGGCGCTGGCAGGCGAGGCGGACCCCGAAGCCAAACGCAAGATCATCGGTCGTACCTTTGTTGAAGTGTTCGATGAAGAAGCCGGCAAGCTGGCTAACGCCAAGTGGCTGGCCCAGGGCACCATC